>JBFGNS010000024.1:0-38103 GCA_041574955.1 Thermoanaerobaculia bacterium
CTGGGCACCGTCGAGTCCGGCAAGCTGGCCGACCTTCTGGTGCTGGCCGCCGACCCCACCGCCGACGTCGCCGCCTTCCGCCGGCTCACCCACGTGGTGCGGGGCGGGGTGCTGCGGCCGGTCGCCGAGCTGGTGGTGCCGCGTTAGCTCGGCACGGGCCGAACCTCCCGGCGCGCCGGCGTGGTGCGGCGACGCGTATCGACGCCGCTCGATATCTGCTTGACCGGGGGCCGCTTTCGACTACGCTAGTCGGACCGCTTCTTGGATCGTTCCCGGCTTCCCGCCTACAGGAGGAGTCCACCATGCGTCTGTCCTGCCGTCCGCCTTTCTCGAGGGTCCCTGTCTCGAGGTGCCTGCCGTGTCTCGTCGCGATCCTGGCGCTCGCCGTGCCGTTCGCGGCCGCCGCCCAGGTGTCGCTCAGCGAGATCCGCATCGATCAGCCGGGAACAGACAACGACGAGTACTTCGAGCTGGCCGGCCCGGCCGGCGCCACCCTCGGCGGCCTCACCTACCTGGTGATCGGCGACGGCACCGGCGGCAGCGGCGTCGTCGAGGCGGTGGTGGATCTCACCGGCAATGCGATCGGCGCCGGCGGCTTCTTCGTCGCCGCCGAGGGGAGCTTCTCGCTCGGCACCGCCGATCTCGTCACCACCCTCAACTTCGAGAACAGCGACAACGTCACCCACCTGCTGGTGTCCGGCTTCACCGGCTCGAACGGTGACGACCTGGACACCAACGACGACGGCCTGCTGGACGCCACGCCGTGGAGCGCGGTGGTCGACTGCGTGGCGCTGATCGAGACGGTCGGCTCGGGCGACCAGACCTACTGCACCGCGACGGTGGGCCCGGACGGCTCGTTCGTGCCGGCGCACGCCTTCTTCTGCCCCGCCGGCTGGCAGATCGGCGCCTTCGACCCCTCCGGCGGCTCCGACACGCCGGGCGCCGCCAACGCCTGCCCGCAGGCCGAGGCGTCGATCAACGAGATCCGCATCGACCAGCCGGGAAGCGACCTCGACGAGTACTTCGAGCTCACCGGGCCGGCCAACGGCACCCTCGACGGCCTCAGCTACCTGGTGATCGGCGACGGCACCGGCGGCAGCGGCGTCGTCGAGGCGGTGGTGGATCTCACCGGGCTGGCGCTCGGCGCCGGCGGCTTCTTCGTCGCCGCCGAGGGGACCTTCTCGCTCGGCACCGCCGATCTCGTCACCAGCCTCAACTTCGAGAACAGCGACAACGTCACCCACCTGCTGGTGCGCGACTTCACGGGCTCGAGCAACCAGGATCTCGACACCAACGACGACGGCACCCTCGACAGTGAGCCGTGGAGCGAGCTGGTGGACTGCGTGGCCCTGATCGAGACCGTCGGGTCGGGCGATCTCGTCTACTGCGCCACCACCGTCGGCCCGGACGGCAGCTTCGTCCCCGGCCACGCCTTCCTCTGCCCCGAGGGCTGGCAGATCGGCGCCTTCAACCCGTCCGGCGGCGACGATACCCCGGGCTCGGCCAACGCCTGCGCGCCGCCGCCCAGCGGGACGGTGCTGGTGATCAACGAGATCGACTACGACCAGCCGGGCACCGACACCGCCGAGTTCATCGAGCTCAAGAACGTCTCGGCCGCGCCGCTCGACCTGTCGGGGTTCGCGCTCGAGCTGGTCAACGGCACCGGCGGGGGCGCTTTTGTCTACAACACGATCGCGCTGCCCGCCGTCAGCCTGGCGCCGGGCGACTACTTCGTGGTGTGCGCCAACGCCGCCAACACCATCGGCTGCGATCTCGACGTGACGCCCGACACCAACCTGATCCAGAACGGCTCGCCCGACGCCGTCGCCCTCACCGCCGGCGGCACCATCGTCGACACGGTGAGCTACGAGGGCGACACCGGCGCCCCCTACACCGAGGGCTCGGGCGCCGGTCTCGAGGACGACAGCTCGGGCGGCAGCGGCGGGCCCAACGAGAACAAGTCGATCTCGCGTCTGCCCGACGGCGTCGACACCGACCAGAACAACGTCGACTTCTCGCTGCGCTGCGCCACGCCGGGCGCGGCCAACACCTCCGACGCCGCCGACTGCCCGTCGGTGGCGCCGCCCGTGCTGGTGATCAACGAGATCGACTACGACCAGCCGGGCACCGACGTCGCCGAGTTCGTCGAGATCAAGAACAACGGCAACGGGCCGACCAGCCTGGCGGGCGTCGAGCTGGTGCTGGTGAACGGCAACGGCGGCGGCGCGGTGGTCTACAACACCATCGCGCTGCCGGCGGTGAGCCTGGCGGCGGGCGACTACTTCGTGGTGTGCGGGGACGCCGCCAGCGTGGCCGAGTGCGACCTCGACGTCACGCCGGACAGCAACCTGATCCAGAACGGCGCGCCCGACGCCGTGGCGCTGGTCGCCGCCGGGCTGGTGCTCGACACGGTGAGCTACGAGGGCGACACCGGCGCGCCGTATACCGAGGGCTCGGGCTCCGGGCTCGAGGACTCGGGCGGCACCGGCGAGGATTTCAAGGGCATCTCGCGGCTGCCCGATGGCTCGGACACGGACCAGAACAACGTCGACCTGGCCAACGTCTGCATCACTCCCGGCCGTGCCAACACCAGCCTGGCCGCGAACTGCAGCACCCGGGGACCGGTGGTCGAGATCTTCGACATCCAGGGCAGCGGCAGCGCTTCGCCGTTCGCCGGCCAGACGGTGCGGACGGTGGACAACGCGGTCACCGCGCTCGGCCTCGACGGCTTCTTCATGCAGACGCCGGCCTCGCGCACCGACGGCGACGCCGACACCTCCGACGGCATCTTCGTCTTCACCGGCGGCGCGCCGGCCGTGGCGGTGGGCGACCAGGTGGACGTCACCGGTCTGGCGAGCGAGTTCTTCGGCTTCACCGAGCTCGGCGGCGGTCCGGCGGTGGCGGTGACCGGTTCGGAACCGGTGCCCGCCGCCGTCGTCTTCGACGCCACCGTGCCGTCGCCCGACCCGACGGCGCCGAGCTGCGCCCTCGAGTTCGAGTGCTACGAGGGGATGCGGGTGGCGGTCGCCGACGGCACCGTCACCGGACCCAACCAGCGGTTCGGCACCGACCCGATCGCCGAGGTGCACGTCACCGCCGGCCCGGCGCGCGCCTTCCGCGAGCCGGGGGTCGAGTTCCCGGGTCTGTCGATGCCGCCGATCCCTACCTGGGACGGCAACCCAGAGGTCTTCGAGCTGGATCCCGACAAGCTGGGGCTGCCCAACCAGATCATCCCGGCGGGTTCGAGCTTCGCCGCCGAGGGCGTGCTCGGCTTCGAGTTCGGCGGCTACGAGCTGTGGCCCACCAGCCTGAGCTTCACGCCGGCGCCGCTGCCGGTGGCGGTCAGGGGGCGCCAGCCGGGCGAGATGACGGTCGGCACCTTGAACCTGTTCCGGCTGTTCGACGACGTCGACGATCCGGCCGATGCCGCGGGGCGCGACGACTTCGTCGTGTCGACGGCCGAGTACGACCGCAGGCTCGACAAGTTCTGCGCCCACATCGACCGGGTGCTGGGCTCGCCCGACATCCTGGCGGTGCAGGAGGCGGAAAGCCTGGCGGTGCTCGAGGATCTCGCAGACCATCTGGCCGCCGACGCCGACTGCGGCGCCTTCGTCGGCTACACGCCGTACCTGGTCGAGGGCAACGACATCGGCACCATCGACGTCGGCTTCCTGGTGCGCGACGACATCACGGTCGACGCCGTCACCCAGCTCGGCAAGTTCGAGACCTTCATCGATCCCACCGACCTGAGCGAGGACATCCTGCACGACCGGCCGCCGCTGCTGCTCGAGGGCAACTGCCAGCTTGAGTTCGGCAGCTACCCGATCGCCGTCATGGTGGTCCACAACCGCTCGCTGGGCGGCATCGACAACCCGAGCGACGGGCCGCGCGTGCGCTTCAAGCGGCTGTCGCAGGCCGAGTCCATCGCCCAGAAGGTCCAGGACCTGCAGACCGCCGACCCGGCCGTGCGGCTGGTGGTGCTGGGCGACTTCAACGCCTTCGAGTTCACCGACGGCTACGTCGACGCGCTGGGCGTCATCACCGGCGACTTCGACCCGGCGCAGAGCTTCGTCTGCACCGAGGCGGTGTGCTCGCCGGACCTGGTGGAGCCCAACCTCGACAACCGGGTGCTCGACCTGCCGGCCGGCGAGCGCTACTCGTTCATCTTCCGCGGCAGCGCCCAGGTGCTGGACCACGCCCTGACCTCGAGCGGGCTGGCCGGCGAGGTGACGGGAGCCGAGTTCGGGCGCGGCAACGCCGACGCGGCGGTCGATCTGCTCAACGACGGCACCACGCCGGGCAACGTCGAGCTGCGCTCCTCGGACCACGACGGCCTGGTGGTCTACCTCAGCAAGGACGACGACGCTGACGGCGTGCCCAACGACGCCGACGTCTGTCCCGGCACGGTGATCCCGGAAGGAGTGCCGACCGCGGGCCTGGGGGTCAACCGCTGGGCGCTGGTCGACGGCGACGGGGTGTTCGACACCGTGACGCCGCCGCGAGGCGGTCCCAGGCTGAGCTTCGACCTGGGCGACACCGCCGGCTGCTCGTGCGAGCAGATCATCGCCGCGCAGTCGCTCGGCCAGGGTCACAGCCGTTTCGGCTGCTCGATCGGCGCCATGCGGGACTGGGTGGCGCTGGTCAACCCCTAGACCGGGAGACGGAGAGCTCCCGGCCGGGCGGGGCCGCGGCCCCGCCCGGGCCTTCTTTTTGCGCCGCGCGTAGAATCGGCGCGGCATGCCGGGTAGCTCGTCTCGCTGGACCTCGGCGGCGGCCGTGGTCGCGGTTTTCGCCGTCCTCTACTTCCTGCGCGAGATTCTGGGGCTGGCGTTCGACTTCGGCCGGCTCTACCGCGAGCACCCGTACTACTACCCCGCGGGGCTGCTGAGCCTGCTCGAGATCGCGCTGGCGCTGGCGGCGGTGGCCAGCATCCGGCGGATGGGCGCGGCGGCCGCGCTGCGCGAGCTGGGGGTGCTGCGGCCGGTGGGGCGGCCGTGGATCTTCGGGTTGCTGGCGACCCTCCCTCTGTGGGTGGTCTTCGCGCTGGCCGCGCCGCGGGCTGGCAGCGTGCCGGTGGTCGAGACGCTCTACCTGGTGGCGCTGTCGCCGCTCGCCGAAGAGGTGGTCTTCCGCGGCTTTGCCTTCGGCCAGCTGCGCCGGCTCGCCGGCTGGGGCTTCTGGCCGGCGGGGCTGGTGAGCGCCGCCGTCTTCGGCTGGGGCCACGCCGAGGATGCCTCGACCCTGGCCGAGGGCGCGGGTCTGTTCCTGCTCACCGGCGTCGGCGGGCTGTTCTTCTGCTGGCTCTACCAGCGGTGGGAGTACAACCTGTGGGCGCCGTTCTCGCTCCACCTGCTGATGAACCTCTCCTGGCAGGTGTTCGCGGTCGGCGACAGCGCGCTCGCCGGCTGGCTGCCCACCGCGCTCCAGGTGACCACCATCGTGACGGCCACGCTGCTCACCATCTACCGCCACCGCATCCCGCTGCTGCGGGCTCGCGCCTAGCGCCCCGAGCGCTCGAGTGGTTGCGCAACCGCGCTTGTGCGAGCCCGTGTGCGCATGCCGGGCTTGGTGCTGAGGTCCTTCGCTGGCGCTCAGGATGACAGCGGGCTTCGGGGCCCGGAGTCGGACTCCCGGGTGCCGCAAGCGGCCGGTGGTGGTGTGCCCGGGTTGGCGCTGGGGTTGTCGCTGCGCTCTGGAGGACCTTTGCCTTGCAGCGCCGGGCTCCGGACTCGAGGGTGCTGAGCACCGTGGTCAGCCGGCCCGGGTGTTGTCCGCCGCTGTCATCCCGAGCGCCAGCGAGGGACCTCAGCACCAGCCCCGGCATGCGCTAGAAGGCTCGCACGAGCGGGTCCCTCAACCGCGGCGCTCTACTCCTCGCGGTGCGCCAGCTCGGGCGAGAACGCCGGGATGCAGACCGCGAAGTACTCGGCTTCGGCGTCGAACGGGTTGCTGAACCGCACCCGGACGCCGGGCTCGGTCCACACCGCCTGCCCCGCCTCGAGGTGGATCTCCTCGCCGGCCACCTCGAGCCGCATCCTGCCGCGTACCATCACCGTCAGCTCGCCGAACTCGGGGGTCTGCGCCGGCTCCGACCAGCCGCCCGGCGCCACCATGTGGGCCAGGCTGAACTGCTCGGTACCGGTGTTGACGCGGCCGAACAGCTCCTCGATGGTCTTGCCGCCGGGCACGGGAATCAGGGTCGGGCTGGTGACGAGACGGTAGCCGGGCATGGCGGCATTGTAGAACGCCGCCCGCGGCGCGGAATTCCGCCGCCCGCCGCCCGCGTTGCTAGGGTGGGAGACGCTGATGGACGTCGAGATCGTCCGCGGGCCGGATGTCGTCGCTACGCGCTACTGGCACCAGCTCGACGACGGGCGGGTGCAGTGCGACCTCTGCCCGCGCTTCTGCAAGCTGCGCGAGGGCCAGCGCGGGCTGTGTTTCGTGCGCGGGCGGCTGGACGACCGGATCGTGCTGACAACCTACGGCCGCTCGAGCGGCTTCTGCGTCGATCCGATCGAGAAGAAGCCGCTCAACCATTTCCTGCCCGGCACGCCGGTGCTGTCGTTCGGCACCGCCGGCTGCAACCTGTTCTGCAAGTTCTGCCAGAACTGGGACATCTCGAAGTCGCGCGAGGTGGACACGCTGGCCGACCAGGCGGCGCCCGAGACGATCGCGCGCGCCGCCCGCCAGCTGGGCTGCTCGAGCGTCGCCTTCACCTACAACGATCCGGTGATCTTCCTGGAGTACGCGGTGGAGGTGGCGCGCGCCTGCCGCGAGCTGGGGATCCTGACCGTGGCGGTGACCGCGGGCGAGATCTGCCCCGAGCCGCGGCGCGAGTTCTACCGCGCGATGGACGCCGCCAACGTCGACCTGAAGGCGTTCAGCGAGCGGTTCTACCGCCAGGTGTGCGGCGGCGAGCTGGCGACCGTGCTGGACACCCTGGTCTATCTGAAGCACGAGACCGAGGTCTGGTTCGAGATCACCAACCTGCTGATCCCGGGCGAGAACGACGCCGACGAGGAGCTCGACGCGATGACCCGCTGGGTGGTCGACGAGCTGGGGCCGGACGTGCCGATGCATTTCACCGCCTTCCACCCGGACTTCAAGATGATGGACCGGCCGCCGACGCCGCCGGCGACCCTCGCCCGCGCCCGGCGGATCGCGCAGGCCAACGGCGTGCGGTACGCTTACACCGGCAACGTCCACGACGAGACCGGCGGCTCGACCTTCTGCCACCGCTGCGGCGAGCGGCTGATCGGCCGCGACTGGTACCGCCTGACCGGCTGGAACCTGGTCGACGGCGCCTGCGGCGGCTGCGGCGAGCCGCTCCCCGGCCGCTTCGCGGAGCGGCCCGGCGACTGGGGGGCGCGGCGGCTGCCGGTTCGGCTGCGGGATTTCGCGACCGTCTGAGACGGCACCAGGCCTGCTGTCGGCTCGGTCGACCAGGAGAAGGGCGGGCTCGAGGGCTAGCAGTGGTTGCGGCTTCGGGCCGGGTGCGCGGGCCTGGCGGGTCCCGGGGCTGCGCTCCAAAGGCGAGGGTGATGTCGCTCCGCCCCGGGCCCCACCCGGCGGGCGCCCCCTCCGGCGGTGGCTGCGGCGACGCTGTTGCTTCGAAGGGGTCCGCGGTGGTGCCGAGGAGCGAAGCCGCCGCCGCTCTCGCAGCGGCCCACCTAGCGACTCGCTGCAGCAGTCTGAGGCGGAGGCCGGCGGCAGAGGCGGGAGGGACAGGGTCTCGGGGTAGCTCTCCGCCAGCGCAATCTCGACACCGGGTGGAGTCCGGCGCCGATGGCGCGCGCCAGCGGAGTGCAGGCGAGCGCCCCCCTCGAGAGTCCGACCGAGCGCGAGCCGGTACCCTGAGACCCTGTCCCTCCCGACTCAGAGCCGGCCGGGCCAGCAAGATAATCGGCGAAACGTCTCCAGCCGGCTCTACGGAAAGATCCCGAGATCGGCGTAGGTCAGGGCGATCTTGTCGATGGCGCAGATGAACGCCGCGGTGCGCAGGTCGATGCGGCCCTCGTAGCGTTCGCGGATGGCGCGGATCTGCTGGTAGCCGCTGATCGTGGTCTCCTCGAGGCCCGAGTTGACCAGGTCCTCCTCGTCGGGACCGCGGGTGAAGGCGGCGATCTCGTCGTCGGTGAAGGTCTTCTCGGTGATGTCCTCGACCGCTCCCAGCAGCCGCCGGTAGGCGCCCTCCTCGAACCGCTTCTGCATCCGCCCGAACCGCACGTGGGAGAGGTTCTTGACCCACTCGAAGTACGACACCGTGACGCCGCCTGCGTTGAGAAAGGTGTCGGGCACGATCAGCACGCCGCGCTCCGACAGCGCGTCGTGGGCGGCCAGGGTGAGCGGCCCGTTGGCGGCCTCGGCGATGATCTTGGCCTTCACCCGGTGGACGTTGGCGTCGGTGATCTGGCGCTCGAGCGCCGCCGGCACCAGGATGTCGCAGTCGAGCTCGAGGGCGGCCGGCGAGCTCTCCAGGTTGGTGGCGCCCGGGAAGTCGAGGATCGAACCGGTTTCGCGCCGGTGCGCCATGACCGTCTCCAGATCGAGGCCCTTCTCGCTGGTGATCGCGCCCTCGAACTCGGCCAGGCCGACCAGCACCGCGCCGTGCTCCTGGAGGAACTTGGCGGTGTGATAGCCGACGTTGCCCAGCCCCTGGATCACCACCCGCTTGCCGTCGATGCCGGTGGGCAGACCGACCTTCTGCATGTCCTCGGGCACGTTGACCGCTTCCCGGATGCCGAAGAACACCCCGCGGCCGGTGGCTTCGGTGCGGCCGCGGATGCCGCCCTGCGACACCGGCTTGCCGGTGACGCAGGCCAGCGCGTTGAGCTCGCCGGCGCTCAGCCCCATGTAGGTGTCGGCGATCCACGCCATCTCCTTGGCGCCGGTACCGTAGTCGGGCGCCGGCACGTCGACCCCCGGGCCGATGAAGTTCTTCTTCTTGAGCTCGAAGGTGTAGCGCCGCGTGATGCGCTCGAGCTCGCGCTCGCTGTACTGGTGGCGGGCGATCTTGATGCCGCCCTTGGCGCCGCCGAACGGCACGTCGACGATGGCGCACTTGTAGGTCATGAGCGCAGCCAGCGCCTTGACCTCGTCCTCCTCCACCAGGAAGCTGTAGCGGATCCCGCCCTTGGTGGGCAGCCGGTGGTGGCTGTGCTCGGCGCGCCAGGCGTGGATCACCTCGATCTTGCCGTCGTCGCGCTTGAGCGGAAAGGCGATGTGGTAGACCGCGTTGCACTCCTTGATCTGCGCCAGCAGCCGCGGATGGTGGTCGGTCAGCGCCGCCGCGCGATCGAACATCTGCGTCACTTCGTCGAAGAAACTGTGGGTCTTGCTCATCGTTCGAGTGCGCCTCAGCGCTTGAGGCGAGCTCCTTCCTCCTCGACGGAAAGAATCCAGCCGACGATCTTCCCGGGTTGAATGCGGCGCTCCTCGTCCCAGAAGCGCCGGTTGCGCAGGTAGCGGCTCGAGCTGTCGCGCTCGGGGATCGCCGCCACCTCGTCGTGGATGGCTTGGAAGCGGCGGATCCAGCGGGCGCAGTTCTCGGCGCGCAGGTCGATCCAGCCGTCGTGCACCCAGGCGGCCAGCCGCTCGGGCGTGACCTCGACCGCCTTGGCGCGCACCGGCACGATGGCGTGCGGCCCGCGCATGATCTCGCCCGAGCCGAGCAGGATCGGCAGGCCCACCGAGGCCGGCTCGGCCGCCAGCCGGGGGCGCTCGCGCACCAGCCGGTCGAGCTTCTCGGCCACCTGCTCGGGCGTCGAGCGGCGCACCGCGGTCATGGTGCCGAACGCCTCGCGCAGCATGTGCGCCTCGTACAGCAGCTTCGAGTTGCGCGGCGGGCCGAGCATCTCGAACGCGACGCTGCGCGTCTCGCCCTCGCCCTCCAGCTCCTGCATGCGCTCGAGCGCCCAGTGGCGCATCAGCCCGGCGCGGTAGGTGGGCCCCAGCACGGCGTTGTCGAGCGCGTTGATGATGTCGTGGCCGGTGTTGCCGCCTTCGATCTCGAACATCAGGTGCTGGGCGATCTCCTCCGGCGTCACGAACTCCATCTGGGTGGCGGTGGTGAGCAGCGAGAACTCCTCCAGGCTGAAGATGCCGTTCTCGCCGGTGTCGATGTAGGTCGTCTCGAGCACCTCACCGGTGAGCCTCGCGGCGGAGGGATCCTCGGAGGAGAACCGCTCGCCGAGCGGCTGCGGCGCCGCCTCGATCAGCTCGATCGGCTCCCCGGCACGGTGGATCGGTCCGCGCGCGATCTTCTTCCAGGCTATCGCCGCCGCCGGCTTGATCTCCTTGGTGATCGGCGCGCCCGGTGTGCGCGCCATCAGGAACAGCAGCATCGAATGCGCCCCGGCGACGGCGCTCTTCGACAGCAGGACCCGGCTCGGCTTCTCCTCCGAGTGGGTGTAGGGGACGTTGAGCCCCATGCCGCCGGTGCCGCTGGTGCCGACCTTGATGTAGACGCGCGTGGCGGCGTCGGTCATGCCGCGGTACAGCACCTGGATGTGGCGGATGAGCCGCGGCACGTAAAGCGACTCGAGCAGGTCCTCGCCGGCGGCGGGGTCGAGATCGCCGGTGTCGAGCCGCGCGAGCAGCTGCTCGGAGGCGTGGAACATGTCGCGGTAGGCGATGGCGGTGGCGGTGTTGACGCAGTCGATCACGAGGTCGGGGCGGGCGGCCTCGAGCAGCTGGTAGAGCAGGAACCGCGGCAGGTCCTCGTCGCGCAGCGCCGCCAGCTGGGCGCGGATGGTGTCGCGGCGTGGCGCCTCGGCGGCGAGCGCGAAGATGTCGCCCCAGGAGACCGCGAGCTCGGTGTCGCCGGCCTCGGGCGCGAGCTCGGTGCGTGCCTCCTCGGCCTCGCTCTGGCGCAGGCTGTGGATCTGGACGCGGCGGGGTTGCCGCGCCAGCAGCTCGCGGCAGACGGCCAGCCCCACCAGGCCGTACCCACCCAGCACCAGGACGTTGCGTCCTCGGATGTTCATGATCGCGGTCGTCCGCGGGCGGCGAACCCGGCTGCCGGCGGAGTTGCCATTCTATCCCCGGGGGCGCGTCGTCGCCGTCGGTGCGCGGCCGGCGCGGTAGACTCGCCGCGTCCCGTGCGCTCGGCGCGGGTCGCTTCCGAGACTGCAGCTCGTGCAACGACTCCCGCCGCTCCGCGCCCGCCCTCGAACCGGCGCGGCCGCCGCGGTCCGGCAGACGGGTGCACCGTGCGCGGCGAGGTGAGTCGATGGAGAACCTGGGTCCCTGCGTGAGCCGGTACGGGCTCGAGCACCACGGCATCGCGAGCCGCGGCCGCGCCTACTGGAACCTGCCGGCAGCCCGGCTGTACGAGGAGGCCCTGCGGCGCGGCGAGGCGCAGCTGGCGGCCGACGGGCCGCTGGTGGCGAGCACCGGCGCCCACACCGGGCGCTCGCCCAACGACCGGTTCATCGTGCGCGGCGAGCGCGAGGCCGGCACCGTCTGGTGGGGCAAGGTCAACCGGCCGCTCGAGCGCCGGCAGTTCGACGCCCTGCGCGGGCTGGTGATCGAGCGGCTGTCGACGCGCGATCTGTTCGTGTTCGACGGCTACGCGGGCGCCGAGCCGGCGACCCGGATGGCGGTGCGGGTGGTCACCGAGCAGGCGTGGCATTGCCTGTTCGCGCGCAACATGTTCCGTCGCGAGACCGACGGCGAGACGCTGGCCGCCAGCCGGCCCGAGTTCACCGTGCTGTCGGCGCCGGGCTGCCGGGCCGACCCCGAGCGCCACGGCACCAACAGCTCCACCTTCGTGCTCATCGACCTCGAGCAGAGGCAGGTGCTGATCGGCGGCACCGCCTACGCCGGCGAGATCAAGAAGAGCATCTTCTCGGTGATGAACTACCTGCTGCCGGAGCGCGGTGTGCTGCCGATGCACTGCAGTGCCAACTACGGCCGGGACCGGGACGACGTGGCGCTGTTCTTCGGCCTGAGCGGCACCGGCAAGACGACGCTGTCGGCCGATCCCGGCCGCACCCTGATCGGCGACGACGAGCACGGCTGGAGCGATGGCGGCATCTTCAACTTCGAGGGTGGCTGCTACGCCAAGGTGATCCGGCTGTCGGCCGAAGGCGAGCCCGAGATCTACGCCACCACCCGCCGCTTCGGCACGGTGCTCGAGAACGTGGTCTGCGACCCGGAGAGCCGGCGGCTCGACCTCGACGACGACTCACTCACCGAGAACACCCGCGCCAGCTACCCGCTCGAGCAGCTCGAGCGGGTAGACCTGAGCGGCCGCGCCGGTCATCCGCGCCACGTCGTGTTCCTGACCTGCGACGCCTTCGGCGTGCTGCCGCCGGTCAGCCGGCTGAGCGATGCGCAGGCGCTCTACCAGTTCCTGTCCGGCTACACCGCCAAGGTGGCGGGGACCGAGCGCGGCGTTACCGAGCCCTCCGCCACGTTCAGCACCTGCTTCGGCGCGCCGTTCATGCCGCGCCATCCGCGGATCTACTCCGACCTGCTGGGCGAGCGGCTGCGGCGCCACGGCACCCGTAGCTGGCTGATCAACACCGGCTGGACCGGCGGCCCGCACGGCGTCGGCCAGCGCATGTCGCTGGCCCACACCCGCCGTATCGTGACGGCGGTGCTGGCCGGTGAGCTCGACGAGGTCGCCACCGAGGCCGATCCGGTGCTCGGGCTGAGCGTGCCGCGCCGTGTGGCCGGCGTGCCCGACGAGGTGCTCGCGCCACGCGCCACCTGGTCCGACCCGGCCGCCTACGACGAACACGCCGCGCGGCTGGCCGGCATGTTCCACGACAACTTCCGCCAGTTCGCCGACGAGGTGCCGTCAGAGGTGGCGGCGGCGGGACCGCGCACCGGCGGCTGACGCCCACGGCGGTGACAGGATACTCAGTCGGCCGCGCAGGCTGCTATGGAGCCAGGGTGCCCTGAGTATCCTGTCACCGTTGTTCCCTAGTCGTTGAGCACGAAGGTCACCTTCATGTTCACCCGGAACATGGTGACCTGGCCGTCGGCGACGTCCACCTTGAGCTCGTTCACCCAGGCTCCGGAGACGTTCTCGAGCGTCTTGTGGGCGCGGGCGATGCCGTGGCTGATGGCGTCCTCGAAGCTCTCTTTGGAAGTGGCGGTGATCTCGGTGACTTTGGCTACGGACATGGCAGGCCCTCCTGAGCTGATGTTGATCGGAAGAGCGGGCGGCAGGAGGGTCCCGCCGCCCGTCCCGCCATTGTAGCGCTGCGCTCAGCCGCCGCCGGCTGCGCCGCCCAGCGGCTCGGGGCGGCCCAGCAGGAACCCCTGGGCGTAGTCGATGCCGATGCGGCGGACGGCGTCGAGCGTCTCTTCGTCCTCGACCGACTCGGCGATCGTGCGCAGACCCGTCACCTCGCCGATCTCGTGGATCGAGGCGACCAGCGCCATCTGGATCGGGTCGTGGACCATGTCGCGCACGAAGCTGCCGTCGATCTTGAGGAAGTCCAGCGGCAGGTTGCGCAGGTAGCCGAGCGAGCTGAGGCCCTTGCCGAAGTCGTCCAGGATGAACTGGCACCCCATGCCCTTGAGCGCCGCCAGGAAGCGCTGGGCGCGCGGCAGATCGGCGATCGCCGCCGTCTCGGTGATCTCGAACAGGATCTGCGACGGCGGGGCGCCGGTGCGCTCGAACTGCTCGACCACCAGGTCGAGGAAACCCGTCACTCCCAGGCTCGAGCCCGAGATGTTGATCGTGAAGCGCGGCTGAGCGCCGTCCTTTCCACTGCGCTCGGCCAGCTCGCGCATCGCGGTGCACAGCACCCAGCGGTCGATCTCGGCGATCATGCCGAACCGCTCAGCGGCGGGGATGAAGTTGCCCGGCGCGACCAGCTCGCCCTCCTCACCGATCATCCTCACCAGCAGCTCGTAGAACGGCTGGCCGGCGCCGTCGCCCTGCAGCGGCACGATGGTCTGCCGGTAGAGCACGAAGCGGTCCTCTTCGAACGCCTTGCTGACGCGCGCGATCCACTGCATCTGGCCGTACCGCTCGGCCACCGAGCTGTCGCCCGGCTGGTAGGTATGGATGCGGTCGCCGCCCTTCTCCTTGGCCACCGAGCAGGCGGAGTCGGCGTCGCGCAACAGCGCTTCGGCGGCCGGCGCCGGGGCGGGGATCGGCACCAGCCCCGCGCTCACCGGGGTCGAGAAGACCCGCTCTTGCCAGCTGAAGCGGGCGCCGCGGATGGCGTGCCGGATCTCCTCGGCGCGGTCGACGGCCTGGGCCAGCGTGCAGTCGAGCATCAGGACGGCGAAGGCGTCGCCCCCGAGGTGGGCCACCACGTCCCCCTCCTCGAGGTGGGCGCGGATCAGGGTCGCGGTCTGCTGGATGAGCTGGTCGCCCGCGGCCTGGCCGCTGCTCTCGTTGACCAGACGGAAGTTGTCGAGATCGAAATGGCACAGCGCGTTGTTGCCGCTGCCGCCGGAGCTCCCGGCCAGGGTCTGCTCGATCAGTGCGATGAACGCTTTGCGGTTGATCAGGCCGGTCAGCGCGTCGTGGTTGGCTAGCCGGTCCATCTCCAGCTGGATCTGGTGCAGCCGGCTGAGGTCGCGGAAGACCAGCACCGCGCCGATCACGTCGCCGGCGCGGTTGCGGATCGGAGCCGCCGAGTCCTGGATCGGATGACGCGCGCCGTCGCGGTCGACCAGCAGCCGGTCGCCGAGCTGGATCGCCTCGCGCCGGTCGCGTAGCGTCTGGTTGAGCGGGTCGAGCAGCGGGTTGCCGGTCGCCGGATCCACCACCCGGTAGATCTCGTCGGCCGGCCGGCCGTACGCCTCGGCCAGGCTCCAGCCGGTGAGACGCTGGGCCACCGGGTTGAGGTAGTCGATCATGCCGCGCAGGTCGGTGCGGATCACGCCGTCGGCGATCGACGCCAGCGTCACGTCGGCCCGCTCCTTCTCCTGGAACAGGGCCTCTTCGGCGATGCGGCGCTCGCTGATGTCCTGGGCCACGCCGATCACCCGTCGGGTCCAGCCGTCGTCGTCGCGCACCGCCACGCCGCGCTCGGCCAGCCAGCGCACCTCGCCCGACGGCGTGATGAAGCGCAGCTCGAGCGCCAGGTCGTCACCCTGTTGCAGGGTGTTGCGCAGCGCCCGGCGCAGCCGCTCGCGGTCCTCGGGGTGCACCAGGTCGATGAACTCGCTGCCCGACCGCACCACCTGGTGGGCGGCGAAGCCGAACAGCTCGTCGATGAACGGCCCCACCGAAAGCCGGTCGGTTTCCGGATCCCACTCCCAGTACAGCGAGCGGGCGGCGCGCTGCACCAGCCGCAGACTCTCCCGGCTGCCCTCGAGCCGGCGGCGGGTGCGGCGCAGCTCGGTGACGTCGACGCCGTGTGCCAGCAGCGCCGGCTCGCCGCCGGCCTCGATCTCGACCAGGGTCAGTTCGAGCCAGACGGTGCGCCCGTCGCTCGCCTCGAGCTCGAGCTCCAGCCGGCGGGGCTCGCCGGGCGAGCCGGCGCCGCCGGTCAGCTCGACCGCCCGCTCGCGGCAGTCCGGGTGGAGCAGCTCGTCGAAGCGCATCTCGAGCAGGCGGCGGCGAGCGTGGCCGGTGGCCTCCTGGGCCGCCCGGTTGGCGTCGAGGATGCGCCCGCCACGCAACACGAAGGTCGGGTTGGGCGTGACCGCCATCAGGGTCAGCCCGAGCGGGCTACCGAGAAGCGCGCCCCCGGATGGCCGCGGCGAGCCCATGGGACTGGGCAGTATAACCACCGGCGACTGCGAACGGGCTCAGACCCGCCGCGGCCGCCGGGCGAGCCGGTCGGGCTAGACTCGGCGGCGGCGGAACGGTGAGTGGCTCTCCAGACAGCGCGGTGGGCGTGGCCGGCGAGCTGGCCGGGTGGCGCAGTGAGTTCGCGGTGACCGAGCGCTACGCCTACCTCAACCACGCCGCCGTGGCGCCGCTGCCGCGCCGCACCGCGCGGCGGATGCGGGCGGTGATCGACGCGGTCAGCGAGCTCGGCGAGCGCCGGTGGATGGAGCGGCACGAGGAGTGCGAGCGGGTGCGCGGGCTGGCCGCCGGTCTGCTGGGGGCGCGCCGGCCGGACGACGTGGCGTTCGTCGCCAACACCACCACCGGTCTGTCGCTGGTGGCCGAGGGGCTGCGGTGGCGCGAGGGAGACAACGTCGTCGGGGTGGGCTGCGAGTTTCCGTCGAACGTCTACCCCTGGCTCGGCCTGGCGGGGCGCGGCGTCGAGTACCGGGCCGCCGCCGAGCACGACGGCTGGCTCGACCAGGGCGAGCTCGAGTCGTTGATCGACTCGCGCACCCGGGTGGTTGCGGTCTCCTGGGTGCAGTACGCGAGCGGCTTCCGGCTCGACCTGGAGCGGCTGGCGGCGGCCTGCCGGCGGCACGGCTCGCTGCTGGTGGTCGACGCCATCCAGGGGCTCGGCGTGCTGCGGCTCGACGTCGCGGCGGCCGGCATCGACGCCTGCGCCGCGGCGGTGCACAAGTGGCTGCTGGGGCCCGAAGGGCTGGCGCTGCTGTGGCTGTCGGACAGGCTCGTCGAGCAGCTCGAGCCCAAGCTGCGCGGCTGGGCGTCGATGGCGCACTGGGCGGACTGGCAGCGGCTCGAGATCGACTGGACCGCTGGCGCGCGGCGCCTCGAGAGCGGCACCGCCAACGTCGCCGCGATCCACGGGCTGGGAGCGTCGCTCGAGCTGCTCGCCGAGGTCGGCGCCGAGCGCGTCGAGCGGCGGGCCGTAGAGCTCGCGGAGCGGGCCGCGGCGCGGCTCGAGCAGCGCGGTTGGCAGCCGGTCGGACGGCGGGACGGCCAGACGCTGCCGTCCGCCATCGTCGCCGCTCGCCATCCCCGGCACGACGCCGACGAGGTCGCGGCGCGGTTGCGCCGGCGGGGCGTGGTGGTGGCGAGCCGCGGCGGCCGCGTGCGGGTGGCGCCCCACTTCTACAACAGCGAGGAGGAGATCGACCGGCTGGCGGCGGAGCTGCCGGCGTGAGCGATCGCATCGCGGGGCTGCTGGCGGTCGCCCGGCGGATGTCGGAGGAGGTCGGCGGGCTCGATTTCGGGCCGCCGGTGACCCACGTCTACAACCCGCTGGAATACGCCTGGCCGGCCCACGAGCAGTACCTGAGCCGGTACGCCGGCGCCCGGCGGCCGGTGGTGCTGGTCGGCATGAACCCCGGACCGTGGGGAATGGCGCAGACCGGCGTGCCGTTCGGCGAGGTGTCGCTGGTGCGGGACTGGCTGGGCATCACGGCGGCGGTCGGCAGCCCGCGCGAGCCGCACCCCAAGCGGCCGGTGACCGGCGTCGACTGTCCCCGCAGCGAGGTCAGCGGGCGGCGGCTGTGGGGCTGGGCACGCGACCGCTTCGGCTCCCCGGGGCGGTTCTTCGAGCGGTTCTTCGTGGCCAACTACTGCCCGCTGATGTTCCTCGAGGCGAGCGGCCGCAACCGCACGCCCGACAAGCTGCCGGCGGCCGAGCGGCGGCCGCTCACCGCGGCCTGTGACCGGGCGCTGCGCGACGCCGTCGAGCTGCTCGAGCCGCGGCTGGTGCTGGGCGTCGGCGCCTTCGCCGAGCGCCGCGCGGCGCGGGCGCTGGCGAGCGGCGGGCCGCCGGTGTCGCGAGTGCTGCATCCCAGCCCGGCCAGCCCCGCTGCCAACCGCGGCTGGCGGCGCCAGTTCGAGCGGCAGCTCGCCGAGCTGGGGGTGGCGCTGCCGGGCTCGGGCGCCGGTTAGCGGGCGGCGGGGGCCGCCGGCGGTTGGGGTAAGCTCGACCGTCGGAGGAGTCGATGATCGAGGTCAAGGAGCGGTTGGCTCGACGCGCCCACGTCGGGTCGATGGAGCGGTATCGGGAGCTGTACCGGGAGTCGCTGGAGGACCCCGACGGCTTCTGGCTGCGGCAGGCCGAGAGGCTGAGCTGGTTCGCGCCGCCGCAGGCCGGCCTGGAGTTCGACCCCGTGGAAGCGGACCAGTTCTCCTGGTTCGCCGGCGGCCGTCTCAACGCCGCCTACAACTGCGTCGACCGGCATCTCGCCGAGCGTGGCGAGCGCACCGCGATCGTGTGGGCGGCGGACGAGGCCGGTGAGTACGAGCGCATCAGCTACCGCCAGCTCAAGCGCGAGGTCTGCCGCATGGCCAACGTGCTGCTGGCGCACGGCGTCCGCCGCGGCGACCGGGTGGCCATCTACCTGCCGATGATCCCCGCGCTGGCCTACACCATGCTGGCCTGCGCCAGGATCGGCGCGGTGCACTCCGTGGTGTTCGCCGGCTTCTCGGCCGAGGCGCTGCGCGACCGCATACTGGACGCCGGCTGCCGCGTGCTGGTGACCGCCAACGAGGGCCTGCGCGGCGGCCGCACGATCCCGCTCAAGCAGACCTCGGACCGCGCGGTCGACGGGCTGGATCTGGTCGACACGGTGCTGGTGGCGCGCCGCACCGACACCGAGGTGGCGATGAAGGAGGGCCGCGACCACTGGCTGGAGGAAGAGATGGCGCGCCAGCGCGCGAGCTGCCCGGTGGAGTGGATGGACGCCGAGTCGCCGCTGTTCGTGCTCTATACCTCGGGCTCGACCGGGCGTCCCAAGGGAGTCCTGCACACCACCGGCGGCTATCTGGTGTACGCGGCGCTGACCCACCAGCTGGTGTTCGACGTCCACGACGACGACGTCTACTTCTGCGCCGCCGACATCGGCTGGATCACCGGCCACAGCTACATCGTCTACGGACCGCTGGCCAACGGCGCCACGACGGTGATGTTCGAGTCGACACCGGTCTATCCCGACGCCGGCCGCTACTGGCGGGTGGTGGACGATCTCGGCGTCACCGTGTTCTACACCGCGCCCACCGCGATCCGCGCCATCGCTCGCGAGGGCGACGACTGGGTGACCGCCTACCGTCGCGACACCCTGCGCGTGCTGGGGACGGTGGGCGAGCCGATCAACCCCGAGGTGTGGACCTGGTACCACGACGTGGTCGGCGCCGGGCGGTGCGCGGTCGTCGATACCTGGTGGCAGACCGAGACCGGCGGCATCCTGATCTCGCCGCTGCCCGGCGCCACCCCCACCAAGCCGGGCTCGGCGACCCTGCCGCTGTTCGGCGTCGATCCGGTGCTGATGGACGACGACGGCAACGAGCTGACCGGCAACGAGGTCGGCGGCAACCTGTGCCTCCGGCGGCCGTGGCCCGGCCAGGCGCGCACCTTGTGGGGCGACCACGGCCGGTTCCGCGACACCTACTTCGCGCGCTTTCCGGGGCTGTATTTCACCGGCGACGGCTGCCGCCGGGACGAGGACGGCTACTACTGGATCACCGGCCGGGTCGACGACGTGCTCAACGTCTCCGGCCACCGGCTGGGCACCGCCGAGGTGGAGAGCGCCCTGGTGGCGCACGCTGCGGTCGCCGAGGCGGCGGTGGTCGGCTTCCCGCACGACATCAAGGGCACCGGCATCCACGCCTTCGTGCTGCTGACGCCCGAGTACGAGAGCGCCGATCGGCAGCAGCTCGAGGCCGAGCTCCGGCAGCAGGTGCGGCAGGCCATCGGGCCGATCGCTACACCCGACCGCGTGCAGATCTCTCCCGGTCTGCCCAAGACCCGCTCGGGCAAGATCATGCGCCGCATCCTGCGCAAGATCGCGGCCGGGCAGACCGACGACCTGGGAGACGTCACCACACTGGCCGACCCGTCCGTGGTCGACCGTCTGCTGGCCGAGCGCCGGGAGTAGTCGAGGTCGGATGGAGGGGCCGGCAGTCAGGCGAGCCGCCTTCGGCCCGGTGCTCACCGCTGCCGGGGTGGTGGTGCTGGTGGCCGGTCTGCGCGCCGCGGCGCCGCTGCTGCGGCCGCTGCTGCTGGCGCTGTTCCTGGCCGTGCTCAGCCTGCCGCTGCTGCGCCTCCTGCTGCGCCACCGGGTGCGTCCCGCTCTGGCGGTCAGCGCCACGGTGCTGGCTGACATCGCCCTGCTGATCGCCTTCGGTTTCGCGCTCAGCGCGGCGGTCAACGGCTTCGCCCAGCTCGCTCCCGGCTACATCGAGCAGCTCGCCCGCATGGCCGGGGAGGGGCTCGAGAGCCTGCGTCAGCGCGGTGTCGACCTCGCGGCCTGGCTCGAGGCGCCGATCGACCCCGGCCAGTTCGTCGACCTGTTGGGCGGCATCCTGGGACGCAGCGTCAAGGGTGTGGCTTCGGCCGTCTCCTACGTGACGGTAGTGGTGGTGGCGCTCGTCTTTCTGCTGGTCGAGATGGCCGGCTTCCCGGCCAAGCTCAACGCCGCCCTCGGGCGCGACGCCATCGAGCTGCGCTACTTGGAGAGGATCAGCCGCGACTTCCAGCGCTACCTCGGGGTCAAGACCCTGCTGAGCGCCGCCACCGGCGTCATCGTCGGCGTGTGGGTGTCGCTGCTGGGGGTCGACTTCGCCCTGCTGTGGGGGCTGGTGGCGTTCCTGCTCAACTACATCCCGGTGCTCGGCTCGATCTTGGCGGCGGTGCCCGCGGTGCTGCTCAGCCTGGTGCAGCTGGGCGGCGGTCGCGCGGCGCTGGTGGCGGTCGGCTACCTGGCGGTCAACTTCCTGATCGGCAACCTGCTGGAGCCGGCGCTGATGGGCCGCCGGTTCGGCATCTCGCCGCTGGTCGTGCTGCTGGCGCTGGTGTTCTGGGCCTGGGTGCTCGGCCCGCTCGGCATGATCCTGGCCGTGCCCCTCACCATGGCGATCAAGATCGCCCTCGAGTACAGCGAGCGGCTGAGCTGGCTGGCCGTTCTGCTCGAGCCGGCGCCGCCGGCGATCGCCGGCGCCGGCCGGCGAGCGAGGTGACGGCATGCTCTGGCTGCTGCAGGCGTCGATCCTGATCCGGCTGGCCGCCATGGCCTGGTCGGCGGTACTGCTCAACCGGCTGCGAGACTGGCGGATGGGTCTGCTGACCGCGATGCTCGGCCTGATGGCGCTACGCCAGGTGCTGGCCCTGCGCCGCCTGATCGCCTCGGGCGAGCCACCGGCCGTTGGCGTGCTGGAGGAGCTGCCCGGGCTGCTGGTGAGCCTGCTGGCGGTGCTGGTGGTGGCCCTGCTGGACCGGCTGGTGGTCACCCGCCGGCTGGCCGTCGATCGGCGCCAGGCCGCCGAGGCGGAGCTCGAGGACGTCAGCGAGCGCTACCGTCGGCTGGTCGACAACGCGCCCGACATCATCTTCTCGATCGCCCCCGACGGCCGCCTGACCGCGCTCAACCCGGCGTTCGAGCTGACCACCGGCCACCGCCGGGCGGACTGGCTCGGGCGCGGCTTCGAGGAGCTCCTGGTGCCCGCCGACCGCGAGCGGGCGCGGCGGCTGTTCGACCGCGTGATGGCCGGCGAGACGGTGGCGCGACAGGAGCTGGGCGTGCTGCGCAAGGGCGGTCAGCCGGCGGTGGGTGAGTTCTCGGTCACGCCGGACCTGCACGGCAGCGGAGTGGCCGGCCTGCTCGGCGTGGCGCGCGACGTGACCGACCGCCGGCTGGCGGAGACGGCGATCCAGCGCATCGCCGACGGCATCTCGGCCGCCTGGGGCGACGCGTTCTTCCGCCGGCTGGTGAAGAGCCTGGCCGAGGTGCTCGAGACCGAGTACGCGCTGCTCGCCGAGGTGGTCGACGGCCGGCTGGAGATGGCGCGCACGCTGGCGGTGTGCGCCGACGGCCAGATGGTGGACAACTTCGACTACTCGCTTGCCGGCTCGCCGTGCGAAGGCGCGCTGCAGGGCGGCTCGTGCGGCTACCCGTCCGGGGTGCAGGAGCGGTTCCCGCGCGACGAGCTGCTGGCGCGGATGGGGGTCGAGAGCTACATCGGCACCCCGCTGCGCGACTCCGCGGGCCGCCCGCTCGGCCTGCTCGCGGTGCTGGGGCGCGCGCCGCGCGAGCGGTTGGAGCCGGCGCTGTCGATCTTGCAGATCTTCGCGCTGCGCGCCGCCGCCGAGCTCGAGCGGCGCAGCGCCGAGCAGGCCCTGCGGCGCTCCGAGGAGCGCTACCGGTCGCTGTTCGAGGAGTCGCTCGACGCCATCTTCATCACCACCCCCGAGGGCAAGATCGTCGACATCAACGCGGCCGGCGTCGAGCTGTTCGGTTACGACTCCAAGGAGGAGCTGCTCGAGGTCGATGTCGGACGCGACCTGTACTGGGACCCCTGGGATCGCGAGCGGTCGGTGCGGCAGCTGGCCAGCGAGGGTACGCTGCGCGACCACGAGCTGGCGCTCAAGCGCCGCGACGGCAGCAAGCTGCTGGTGGTGGAGAGCTCCACCGCGGTGCGGGACGAGCGCGGCGAGGTGCTCTACTACCAGGGGATCCTCAAGGACGTCAGCGACCGGCGGCGGCTGCAGGAGGAGCTGCGCCGGTCGCAGAGCATGGAGGCGGTGGGCCGGCTGGCCGGCGGCATCGCCCACGACTTCAACAACCTGCTGACCGTGATCAACGGCCAGAGCGACCTGATCCTGGCGGGGCTCGGCAACGACGACCCGCTCAGCGAGGAGCTGGGCAAGATCCAGGCCGCCGGCCGTCGCGCCGCGGCGCTCACCCGGCAGCTGCTGATCCTGGGCCGCCGCGAGGCCGGCACGCGCGAGCTGGTCGACCTCAACCGGCTGGTGAGCGAGCGCGAAGCGCTGGTCCGCCAGGTGGTGGGCGGTGACATCCAGGTGATCACGCGGCTGGCCCCCGAGCTGGTGGAGGTGCGGGTCGACCGGGCCCAGCTCGAGCAGGTGCTGCTCAACCTGGCGGTCAACGCCCGCCGGGCGATCTTCGGCCGCGGCCGGCTGACCATCGAGACCCGCAACGTCGAGGTCTCCGCCGCCGCGGCACCGCGTGGGCTGGCCGGCGGGCGATACGCCCAGCTGTCTGTCGAGGACACCGGCACCGGCTTCGACGAGGCGGCGCTCGAGCACCTGTTCGAGCCGTTCTACTCGCCACACAGCGACGGCAAGTCGGGTCTCGGCCTGGCCACGGTCTACGGCATCATCGAGCAGCACGGCGGCACCATCCGGGTCGACAGCGAGCCCGGGCGGGGCACCCGCTTCGAGATCCTGCTGCCCGAGGCGGCGCTGGCCGAGCGCGTCGCGGCCGCGCCGGTGCGCGAGGTTGCCGCCGGTGGGCGCGAGACGATCCTGCTGGCCGAAGACGAACCGCCGGTGCGCGACCTGCTGTGCCAGTACCTCGTGAAGCAGGGCTACGAAGTGCTCGAGGCGGCCGACGGCGACGAGGCGATCGACGTCGCCGGCCGCGCCAGCTGGCAGATCGACCTGCTGCTGGCCGACATGGTGATGCCGGGCATGCGCGGCGCCGACCTGGCACGCCAGGTGGTGGAGCACCGGCCAACCGTCAAGGTGCTGCTGATGTCGGGTTACACCGACGTGCGGGTGGCCGGGCTGGCCGGCGAGCCGCCGCTGGCCGACGCCGAGTTCATCCAGAAGCCGTTCTCGACCGAGCTGCTCGGCCGGCGGGTGCGAGAGCTGCTCGACGCCTGAGCCCACGGCGCCCGGCGCGGGTTGACACAAAGCGCCCAGCTGCTATCATTTCGAGAAATCAGGACCTTTTCTGTCCTGTATCCACCAAGCCATGATCCGCATGACCAAACAAACCGATTACGGGATCGTTCTGCTCACCCGGATGGCGATGCGCCCCGACCGGCAGTTCAACGCCACCCAGCTGGCCGACGAGACGCGTCTGCCGCAGCCGACGGTGAGCAAGATCCTCAAGATCCTCGGGCGGGAGGGCATCCTCGAGTCCCACCGCGGCGTCAAGGGCGGCTACACCCTGGCGCGGGCGCCGGAAGCGCTGAGCGTGACCGAGATCATCACGGCGCTCGAGGGCCCGATCGGCATCACCGAGTGCATCGACGACACTCCCGGCGAGTGCTCGCACGAAGCGCGCTGTCCGGTGCGCGGCAACTGGCACCGAATCAACGAGGCCATCCGGCAGGCGCTGGACGGCATCAACCTGGCCGAGATGGCGCGGCCGGTGGCTCCGCCGCTGGTCAGCCTTGGCGGCGGGGTGAGCTACGACAGCGCGGAGACGAGCTAGCCGGGCTGAGGGGAGACCATGCCAGCTACCAGCACCGACATCCTCGAAGAGAGGGTCAACCGCCGCTACGAGGCGGGGTTCGTCACCGAGATCGATCAGGAGACCATTCCGCCGGGCCTCGACGAAGACGTCGTCCGGCTGATCTCGGCCAAGAAGAAGGAGCCCGAGTGGCTGCTCGAGTGGCGGCTCAAGGCGTTTCGCAACTGGCAGCCGATGAAGGAGCCCACCTGGGCCAACATCCGTTACGAGCCGATCGACTACCAGGCGATCTCCTACTACTCGGCGCCGCGTAAGGGCGGCGACGGGCCAAAGAGCCTGGACGAGGTCGACCCCGAGATCCTGCGCACCTACGAGAAGCTGGGCATCCCGCTGGCCGAGCAGAAGATGCTTGCCGGTGTGGCGGTGGACGCGGTGTTCGACAGCGTGTCGGTGGCGACCACCTTCAAGGAGAAGCTGGCCGACGCCGGCGTCATCTTCTGCCCGATCTCGGAGGCGGTGCGCGAGCATCCCGAGCTGGTGCGCAAGTACCTGGGCTCGGTGGTACCGCCCAACGACAACTTCTTCGCCGCCTTGAACTCGGCGGTCTTCTCCGACGGCTCGTTCGTCTACGTGCCGGCGGGCGTGCGCTGCCCGATGGAGCTGTCCACCTACTTCCGGATCAACGCCCAGAACACCGGGCAGTTCGAGCGCACCCTGATCATCGCCGAGGAGGGGTCGCACGTCAGCTATCTCGAGGGCTGCACCGCGCCGATGCGCGACGAGAACCAGCTGCATGCGGCGGTGGTCGAGCTCTACGCCCACGAGCGGGCCGAGATCAAGTACTCGACGGTGCAGAACTGGTATCCGGGCGACCCCGAGACCGGCAAGGGCGGCATCTACAACTTCGTCACCAAGCGCGGCCTGTGCGCCGGCCGGGCCTCCAAGATCTCCTGGACGCAGGTCGAGACCGGCTCGGCCATCACCTGGAAGTACCCCAGCGTAGTGCTCAAGGGCGACGGCTCGGTGGGCGAGTTCTACTCGGTGGCGCTGTCCAAGGCCTACCAGCAGGCCGACACCGGCACCAAGATGATCCACGTCGGCAAGAACACCACCTCGACCATCGTCTCCAAGGGGATCTCGGCCGGTCACGGCCAGAACACCTACCGCGGCGCGGTCAAGATCCTCAAGAAGGCCGACAACGCCCGCAACTTCTCGCAGTGCGACTCGATGCTGATCGGCGATCAGTGCGGCGCCCACACCTTCCCCTACATCGACGTCCAGAACCCGTCGGCACAGATGGAGCACGAGGCCTCGACCTCGAAGGTGGGTGAGGACCAGATCTTCTATTGCAACCAGCGCGGCATCGAGACTGAGGACGCCGTTTCGATGATCGTCAACGGTTTCTGCAAGGAGGTCTTCAACGAGCTGCCGATGGAGTTCGCCGTCGAGGCGAGGAAGCTGCTCGAGGTGAGCCTCGAGGGCAGCGTCGGCTGAGGCCGGCGCCCCGCCGGTCGCCGCCGCGGTTGGCGGTGCCCGGTCGTGACCCCCGCCCCCCGGAGCGCGGACGCCCGGCGGTGCCGGCCGCACCATCCACTCCGAACACCCCAGACTGCATCCAAGAGGACAACGAACGATGAGCATGTTGGAGATCAAGAACCTGCGGGCGCGAGCCGATGAGCAGGAGATTCTGAAGGGCGTCGACCTGACCGTCGAGCCGGGCCAGGTGCACGCCGTCATGGGCCCCAACGGCTCCGGCAAGTCGACGCTGGCGCGCGTGCTGGCGGGTGACGAGGCCTACGAGGTGACCGCCGGCAGCGTGACCTACAGGGGGCAAGACCTGCTCGAGCTGGACCCCGAGGTGCGGGCCCGCGAAGGGCTGTTCCTGGCGTTCCAGTACCCGGTGGAGATTCCCGGGGTGAGCAACGTCTATTTCCTCAAGGCGGCGCTCAACGCCATCCGCAAGCACCGCGAAGAGAGCGAGATGGACGCCATGGAGTTTCTCGCCTACGTGCGCGACAAGATGAAGCTGGTCAAGATGGACGAAACTCTGCTCCAGCGGCCGGTCAACGAGGGCTTCTCGGGCGGCGAGAAGAAGCGCAACGAGATCTTCCACATGGCGGTGCTCGACCCGGTGCTGGCGGTGCTCGACGAGACCGACTCCGGACTCGACATCGACGCGCTGAAGATCGTCGCCGACGGCGTCAACTCGCTGCGCAGCGACGAGCGCGCGTTCGTCGTGATCACTCACTACCAGCGGCTGCTGCAGTACATCGTGCCGGACGTGGTGCACGTCATGGTCGACGGCCGCATCGTGCGCTCGGGCGGCAAGGAGCTCGCGCTCGAACTCGAGGAGCGGGGCTATGGGTGGCTCGAGCAGGAGCTCGCCGGCGTCGCCGCCCCGGCCGGAGCCTAGGCGCCATGGCCGTCACCGTCACGACCCCACAGGCCGTCGAGCCGTACCTGGCGCATTTCGAGCGGCTGCGCGCGCACTCCACCGGGCCGGCCGAGCTGGCCGAGCTGCGACAGGCGGCGATCGAGCGCTTCGCCGAGCTCGGCTTCCCCACCCTGGGACAGGAGGAGTGGCGCTTCACCGACGTCTCGCCGGTGACGCGCACCCGCTTCGAGCTGGCGCCCGACACCGCGCCACCGGCCGGCGCCGACGTCGAGCCGTTCAGCTACCCCGACTGCCTGCGGCTGGTGGTGGCCAACGGCCGGTTGGTACCCGAGCTGTCCGACCTGGCCGAGCTGCCGGACGGGGTCACCGCCTGCGGCCTGGCCGAAGCGGTGGCCAACCACCCCGGCCTCGTGGCCGACCATCTGGGCCGCTACGCGTCGTTCGACAGCCATCCGTTCGTCGCCCTCAACACCGCGTTGTGGAGCGACGGCGTTCTGGTGCACGTGCCGCGCAACACGGTCGTGGAGAAGCCGTTCAACGTAGTGGTCCTGGGCCAGCCGGGCGCCGAGCCGGTGGCGCTGTTCCCGCGTCTGCTGGTGGTGGCCGAGGAGAGCAGTCAGCTGACCCTGGTCGAGCAGTACGCGACTCTCGGCAGCGGCCGCTACCTGGCCTGCCCGGTGACCGAGATCGTGGCGCAGGCCAACGCGGTGGTGGACCACTACAAGCTGCAGCGCGAGTCGATCGACGCGTTCCACATGGCCACCTTCCAGATCCACCAGGATCGCGACAGCAACGTCAGCTCGCACTCGATCTCGTGGGGCGGGGGCGTGGTGCGCAACGATGTCAACGCGATGCTCGACGGCGAGGGCTGCGAGGCCACCTTGAACGGCCTCTACATGGTCGAGGGCGAGCAGCTGGTCGACTACCACATGCGGGTGGAGCACGCCAAGCCGCACTGCGACAGCCACGAGCTGTTCAAGGGCATTCTCGAGGGACGCTCGCGCTCGGTGTTCAACGGCCGGATCTACGTCCACCCGGGAGCGCAGAAGACCGACGCCAAGCAGACCAGCCGCAACCTGCTGCTGTCGCCGGAGGCGCTGTGCAACGCCAATCCGCAGCTCGAGATCTTCGCCGACGACGTCAAGTGCACGCACGGCTCGACCGTCGGGCAGCTGGACGAGACGGCGATCTTCTACCTGCGGTCGCGGGGCATCGGCGAGGAGGCGGCGCGCAGCCTGCTGACCTACGCCTTCGCCGCCGACATCGTGGAGCGCATCCGGGTGCCGCAGGTGAGGCGCGAGCTCGAGGAGTTCCTCTTCCGGCGGCTGCCGAAGGGCGATATCGTGCGGCAGGCGGTGTAGCCCGGCGCCGAGGCGTGCCGGCAGGCCGATGAGCGGATCGACGGTGCAGCCGATGGCCGGAGACAGCGCGCAGCCGACCAGCGCTACCGCCCGGGCGGCGGTGGCGGCGCTCGACGTCGAGCGTCTGCGGCAGGACTTCCCGGCCCTCTCGCTGGAGGTCAACGGCCGTCCGCTGGCCTATCTGGACAACGCCGCCTCGGCTCACAAGCCGGTGGCAGTACTGGCGGCGGAGGAGCGCTGCTACCGCGAGTATTACTCGAACGTGCACCGCGGCGTGCACACCCTGTCGCAGCGCGCCACCGAGGCCTACGAGGCGGCGCGGCGGCGCGCTCAGCGCTTCCTCGGCGCCGCCAGCGAGCGCGAGATCGTCTTTGTGCGCGGCTCGACCGAGGGCATCAACCTGGTGGCTCAGACCCTCGGGCGCCAGCGGCTGGGCGCCGGCGACGAGGTGCTGATCACCGCCATGGAGCACCACTCGAACATCGTGCCCTGGCAGATGGTGTGCGAGCAGACCGGTGCCCGGCTGCGGGTAGCGCCGATCGACGACCGCGGCCAGCTCGAGCTGGACGAGTTCCACCGCCGGCTGTCGGAGCGCACCCGGATCGCCGCCTTCGTGCACGTCTCGAACGCGCTCGGCACGGTCAACCCGGTAGCCGAGATGACGCGCGCGGCGCGGGCGGCTGGCGCCGTGGTGCTGGTCGACGGCGCCCAGGCGGCGCCCCACATGCCGATCGACGTCACCGAGCTGGGCTGCGACTTCTACGTCTTCTCGTCGCACAAGGCGTTCGGACCCACCGGGGTCGGCGTGCTGTACGGCCGCCTCGAGCACCTCGAGGCGATGCCGCCGTACCAGGGCGGCGGCGAGATGATCCGCTCGGTGACCTTCGAGCGGTCGCAGTACGCGCCGCCGCCTTTCAAGTTCGAGGCCGGCACTCCCAACATCGCCGGCGCCATCGGCCTGGCGGCCGCTCTCGACTACCTCGGCGGCATTGACGCCGTCGCCATGGCGCGGCACGAGCGGGCGCTGCTCGACTACGCCACCGAGGCGGTGGGGCAGATCCCGGGCGTGCGCCTGATCGGCACCGCCGAGCAGCGGGCGGCGGTGCTGTCGTTCGTGGTCGACGGCGTGCACGCGCACGACGTCGGCACGGTGCTGGACCGCGACGGCATCGCGCTGCGCGTCGGCCACCACTGCGCCCAGCCGGTGATGCGGCGCTTCGGCGTGCCGGCCACGGCTCGGGCCTCGTTCGCCTTCTACAACTTGCGCGACGAGGTGGACCGGCTGGCGGCCGGCATCCTCAAGGTGCAGCAGGTGTTCGCCGGATGAGCGACCTCACCGATCTGTACCAGGAGGTGATCCTGGATCACAACAAGCGGCCGCGCAACACCGGCGAGCTGCCGCAGGCCAACCGCACCGCCGAGGGGCACAACCCGTTGTGCGGCGACCAGCTCGAGCTGTATCTGGTGGTCGCCGGGGACCGCATCGAGCAGGTGAGCTTCCGCGGCCAGGGCTGCGCTATCTCGACCGCCTCGGCGTCGCTGATGACCGAAGCGGTCAAGGGCCGCAGGCTGGCCGAGGTCGAGGCTCTGTTCGAGCGCTTCCACGAGCTGCTGACCGGCGATCCGGCGACCGCCGGCGAGGCACCGCGGGAGCTCGGCAAGCTGGCCGTCTTCGCCGGCGTGCGCGAGTTCCCGATCCGCGTCAAGTGTGCGACCCTGCCCTGGCACACGCTCAAGGAGGCGCTGGGCAACGGCTCTGGCATCGCCACCACCGAGTGAGAATGGCGCCCGGCGGGCCGGCCCCAAAAAAAACCTTTCGAGCCGGTGCGGCGGTCGATTGATCGCGCGGCTGGTTTGACTTAAGATTTAGAGGTTCCTGCCCGCCCGGTCCCGTGACCACCGGCTACCGCGCCCCCGACCAGACCGCAATGAGCGCCCAATCCACGACCGAGGTCCAGCGCCCCGTGGCCGGAGCCTGGCGGCTCACCGAGCTGCTGCCCGATGCGGACGAGGCGACGGTGGCCGCGGCCATCGCCGATCTCGAACGCCAGGTGAGCGACTTCGAATCGCTGCGCGACACGCTGGCGCGCGATCTGCCGCCGGCGGCGCTGGTCGATGCGTTGCGCCGGTTCGACACGCTGGTCGAGGGCATGTACCGGCTGTCAGGCTTCTCCATGCTGTACCTGGCGGCCGACACCCGCTCGGAGCAGGCGCTGACGCTGCGCAGCCGGGTGCGCGACACGCTGGCCACGCTCACCAACCGCACGCTGTTCTTCACCCTGTGGTGGAAGCAGCTCGACGCCGCGGCCGCCGACAGGCTGCTGGCGGCGCTCGCCGACGAGCCGGACTACCACCACTACCTGGCCGACCTGCGGCGCCTCAGCCAGTTCAGCCTCGACGAGCGCAGCGAACAGGTGGTCAACCTGAAGAACGCCAACGGCATCGAAGCACTGATGACCATCTACTCGTTGGCCACCAACCGCCTCGAGTTCCGGTTGAGGATCGACGGCGAGGAGCGCATCATGACGCGCGACCAGGTGCAGAGCCTGGTCTACTCACCCCGCGGCGAGGTGCGAGAGGCTGCCTATCGCGAGCTGTTCCGGGTGTTCGAGAGCGAAGCCGAGCTGCTCGGCCAGATCTACCTCAACCGGGTGCGGGACTGGCACGCCGAGAACCTCCGGCTGCGGGGTTATCCGTCGCCGATCGCGGTGCGCAACCGGGCCAACGACGTGCCGGACGAGGCGGTCGACACCCTGCTGGAGGTCACCGCCGAGAGCGTCGGGGTGTTCCAGCGCTACTTCCGGCTGAAGGCCGGCTGGCTGGGCTGCGACCGCCTGCGGCGCTACGATCTGTACGCCCCGCTGGCGGCCTCCGACAGCGCCATACCGTACGGCGACGCGGTCGAGCTGGTGCTCGACACGCTCGGCAGCTTCCACCCGCGGCTGGCCGATCTCGCCGGTCGCGTCTTCGGCGACCAGCACATCGACGCCGAGATCCGCAGCGCCAAGAAGAGCGGCGCCTTCTGCGCCACCATCCTGCCGCACCAGACGCCGTGGCTGCTGGTCAACTACACCGGCAAGGTTCGCGACGTCGCGACGCTGGCGCACGAGCTCGGCCACGCGGTGCACAGCATGCTGGCCGCCGACCACTCGGTGCTCACCCAGCAGCCCTCGCTGCCGCTCGCCGAGACCGCTTCGGTGTTCGCCGAGATGCTGCTCACCGACCGTCTGCTGGCCGGCGAGGCGTCGCCCAGGGTGCGGCGCGAGCTGCTGGCGTCGGCGGTCGACGACATCTTCGCCACCGTGCTGCGCCAGGCGTACTTCACGCGCTTCGAGGCAGCCGCCCACCAGGCGGTACTCGAGGGCAAGCCGCCGAGCGCCCTCGACGAGCTCTACGCCGAGACCTTGCGCGACCAGTTCGGGGACGCCGTCGACGTGACCGACGAGTTCCGGCGCGAGTGGATCCTCATCCCGCACCTGTTCCAGAGCCCGTTCTACTGCTACGCCTACAGCTTCGGCCAGCTGCTGGTGCTGGCTCTCTACCAGCGCTACCGCGAGCAGGGCGAGGCGTTCGTGCCCGGCTACCTCCAGCTGCTCGCCCACGGCGGCTCGGCGCGGCCTCAGGAGATCCTCTCCGAGGCCGGTGTCGACATCACCGACGCCGGGTTCTGGCGTGGCGGCGTGCGACTGATCGAGCGCATGGTGACGGAGCTGGAGAGCTCCGCCACCGGCGACTGAGGCGCGCGGCGGGCAGGCGGGCGCGGCCGGCGGTCAGCCGGTCCGCGGGGGGTGGGGTTTCTGAGGATGTGGGGCGGGTATCAGTGGTAGCTGCGTGGTGAGGTCGACATCAGCTGCTCGACCTCTCGCCGGGTCAGGTAACCCAGGCTATTGAGTCTGAGGGCCAGGAACTCCGAGATCGTCGGTAGATCCCAGCCCTCGAGCTCACCGGCTTCGGCGGGCGTCAGGGCGTCGTTGCGGACCGCATAGAGGAGCAAGGCGTCGGCCACGGCGTCGTCGGACGGACGCGCGCCGTGGCCGATCTGAGAGAGGAGAGTCTGGGTCTGGCGGTCCATGTTCATGCCTTGTCGCCGTTACCGCCCGAACAGTGGAGCAGAAACCGTGCCAAGGCCCTGGATCAGCCGCCACAGGGGGGTTTTGGCGTTGGCGGCGGCCACCATGACAAATTTTTTCAGGCGCCGATGACGCGCGGCGGGAGTCCGGGCGCGGAGCTATACTGGTGATTCGAGCCTTCCCGGTTCGCGTTCCCTTCATGGCGATAGTCCGCGGCAACGCCCGTCTCCTGCTGGATGAACAGGTCCGCCGCCCGTTCGGAGGAGCGGTGCTGGAGCTGGCCCGGTCGATGGTCTACTTCGGTCCGCGGCAGCTCGAGCGATGGGCGGCGGCACACGGCGCGCACCTGGTGCCCGGCGTCGAGCCGACGCTGTCCCACCTGCCCCATCTGGCCGCCAAGGGGTTCATCGACGATCGCTACTTCTTCCGTCGGCTGGGCTTCGACGAGGTGGTCAGCTGCGACGTCTCGGACTACGAGGGCGTTGACGTCGTCGCCGACCTGAACCTCGAGCTGCCGGCGGAGCTCGTCGGCCGCTTCGACGTCGTTTTCGAGGCGGGTACCGCACAGCACGTCTTCGACCTGCCCAGCGTGCTGAGCAACGTCCACCGGGCGCTCAAGGTCGGCGGTCGCGCCGTTGTGGGGATGGCCTGCTCCAACAACCATGTCGATCACGGCTTCTACATGTTCTCGCCGACCGTCTTCTACGACTACTTCGCCGCCAACCGGTGGCAGATCGACAGCTTCTACTTCTTCGAGTTCCTGCCGTACTGGTTCGACGGCGTGCTGTATTCGCCGCCGTGGCGGATCTACCGCTACCAGCCCGGCTGCCTGGACCATCTGAGCTACGGTGGCTACGGATCGGCCCAGATGGCGATCTTCTGCGTCGCCACCCGCACCGCCGAGACCACCGGCGACCGGACGCCGCAGCAGGGCTACTACCAGCGCATGTGGGAGGACGCGGATCTGAGCCGGCTGGCCGAGCGGACCGGACCGGGCGGGGTCGAGCGCCGGCTCGGCCGGCTGAGCGAGAAGAGCGCTCTGGTGCTGGCCGCGGCGCGCGGCTGGAAGCTCGTGCGGCAGCGCGTCGTGCGGCGGCTGCCGCGCCGCATGCCGCCGTTGTTTGCGCGCTACTGAGCCGCTTCGGCAGCCGGCGGGCCGGGCACCGGGTCGGAGCGCAGGAACTGGCGGATCTGATCGCCGAACCGGCGGTAGTAGAGCAGCCCGGCCAGCGCGATGGCGGCTAGCGACAGCCCGAACCTGAGCCACGGCCGGTCGCCGGCGACCAGCGCCGCCGCCAGGAAGCCGGGCACCGGCAGCAGGTAGACCCACGCCAGGTCGCGCACCATCCGTCCCAGCCCGCCGGGCGCCATGCGGTGGAGCGTAACCACCATCACCACGGCGCCGAGCGGCAGGTAGTTGGCCCAGGCCATTCCGATGGCGCCGAACCGCCAGGTGAACAGGACGCCGAAGACCGCGAACGAGGTCAGGGTGGTGGCGGTGGCCGCGATCCACAGGCGGTCCCGATGCCGGCTGGCCAGCACCTCGCCGCCCAGCCGGCTGAACGGATCGAGCAGCGGCACGAAGCACAGCACGTAGAGGAAGCGGTGCGAGCCGGGAAACTGGTCGCCGCTCACCAGTGACAGCGCCGTCTCGGCGTTGGTGAAGAAGAACAGCGCCGCCGGCACCTCGGCGGCCAGGATCGCCAGGGTCGCCAGCCGGTAGGTCTCGAACAGCCTGTGGCGGTGCTCGGCGAAGGCGATGAAGGTGGGGAACGCCACCCGGCCGATCGGCTGCAGGACGATCTTCGGCACGATGAATGCGGCAAAGTAGGCGAAGCCGTAGATGCCGACGGTGTCGAGATCGACCATCGCGCCCAGGATCAACGGGTCGACGTTCTGTACCAGCAGCACCAGCAGCCAGATCACCGCCAGCCGGTAGCTCGAGCGCAGCAGCCGCAGGGTCTGACCCGGGACGTAGTGCAGCTCGATCCTGCCCCAGGCGCGGATCCACAGCACGGCGGCGAACACCATCGAGCCGACGATCTGCGCCACCACCATGCTCCACACCCCGTGGCCGGCGTAGGCGATGCTGACCGCGGTCACCGCGTAGATCAGGTTGCGCACGATCTCGGCCGGCACCGCCCTGCCGACTTCCAGCTCGCCGTCGAAGTACATCAGCGGCACGATGGCCAGCCCCTCGAAGAAAAGGAACAGGCTCATCGCGCGCAGCACCGGCACCACCTCCGAATGCGGGGTGGAAAGCGCCTGGGCGAGCAGCGGAGCGCCGAACCACGTCAGCGCCACCAGCGCTCCGCCCCACACCAGCTCGAGCCGCAACAGGTTGCCGAACGGCCGCGGCCGGACCCGCAGGACGTGGGCGTTCAAGCCGAGGTCGCGGCAGGCGTTGAGCACCAGGAACACCACCGTGGTCCAGTCGAACAGCCCCCAGTCCTCCTCCGGCACCAGCCGCCGCAGCACGAAATGGGTGGCCAGGGTCACCCCTACCCGCCACGCCTGCGAGAAGGACGCCGCGCCGGCGGAGCGCAGGAAGCGCAGGGCGATGAGCTGCTGGGCCATTTCGGTCGGGGGCGGGTCGGGTGCGGTGGCCTCAGTCGGCCTGACCGGCGGTGAGCCGGTAGAGGGCGTTGAACAGCAGCTTGAAGGTGCGCAGCGGCTGGGCGCGGTGCTGCGCCCGGAAGCCGATGAGCACCACTCGCCCGCGGCCGACTCGCATCTCCACCACCGCTGCCAGGCGGGTCAGCCGGTCGGCTCCACGGATGTAGCCCGACAGCGGGATGTCGTCGCGGTGGTCGGGGTAGCGTGCCACCACGTGCCGCTCGTAGCGGGCGTCGGGCACGGTGGTGCGGAAGGCGGGCGAGCCCGCAAAGTAGGCGGCCTCCTCGCGCCGCAGGCCGTAGCCCAGTGGGTGATCGGTGTCGACCAGCAGGCGCACCATCGTGCCGGGCGCTTCGACCTCTTCGCCGTTGGCCAGCGCGTCGCTCAACGGCAGGGCGAGCAGGTCGATCAGGTAGGCGCACGAGCTGTCGAGCGCCACCACCGTGCCGCCCTGCTCGACCCACTCGCGCAGCTGCTCGCCGCCCTCGGCGCCGATGCCGCCGGCGTACTCGGGCGGCAGCGGTGAGACGAACCGCTCGGCGTTGGGGAAGTCCGGCTTGCCGTCGGCGATGATCGACCTGTCGACGTCGGGGAACAGCACGACGTCGACTCGCGAGCGGAAGCCGCCGTCGGCGAAATCGGCGTTGTGCAGGTTGACGAACGGGAACTCGTAGCGTTCGAGCAGAAAGCGCGTCCAGCCCTCGTCCATGCTGGCGACCCACGGCTTGTACAGCCCGACGCGCGCCGCTGCCAGCCGCCAGCGCGAGCCCTCCGGCGCCGCGTCGAGTGGCGCGACCGGCAGGTGCAGCTCGCCCGCCAGCCGCTCGAGCTCGGCGGGGTCGACGGCGCCCGGCGGGATCCACAGGTCGCCCGCCGCGCCGCCCTGCGCGGCGCCGGTCAGCCAGTAGAGCTCGCCGCCGCGCGCCAGCAGCCGGTTCACGAGCACGTAGACCGAGTCGGCGGCGTGCGGCACCCGGTGACCACCGGCCGCCGCCGCGACGCCCGCCTGCGGCCACACCGGCTGGTCGAGCGGGGTGAGCGCCGCCGGCAGCGGGGCGTCCACCTCGCTGAGCTCCACGCCCATCGAGATCGGCAACGACCACGAGGTGACGTCGTAAGGCGGGATCACCGGGCCGCCCGCGTAGGGCGTCACCTCCGGGTAGCGCTGCGGGCGCAGCATGGTGAGCAGGAACGGCCGGTAGGGCTGGGCGGCCGGGATCACGGCTGTGCCCGCCGGGTAGGAGGTACGGCCGATGGTGAACGGAGCCTCGGCGGCGTAGACCCTCACGCCGTGCTCGATCAGCAGCTCGACCAGGCGGCCGGCCGCCACCGGGTCGTGCTGCTCTGGCTCGACGATCCACGCCGCGGGCGAGCCGTCACGGCCGGCCGTCACCGCCGCCGCGCCCATGCGGTGGAAGTTGCGCAGGATCTCGCGCCGGTTCTCGGCCACCGCCTCGAGGTAGGCCCAGGTGGCGATCAGCTCGTAGTCGACAATGTCCCGCAGTCGCCACCAGCCGCCCGGCCACGGCGACGGGAAGTTGGCGCGCCGAGCGTATTCGGGCAGCCCCTTGTAGCCGCCGCGCAACTCGCCGGGCTCGATGCGGATCGGGCTGGCGATGCGCGCGCTCGCCACCTCGGTCAGCAGCCCGGTGACGTTCTTCCACCAGGCGGTGTTGCGGGTGCCGCCCGGCCAGTAGCTGTCGTAGATCATGTTGTGACCGACACCGGTCTTGCCCGCCTCCTCCAGCCGAAACGACATGTTGGTGCCGATCACGTCAGCCTGGCGGAAGATCAGCGAGTGGATCTCGGGGTCCAGCGGGTCGGTCTGCGGCGGCACGAACATGCGCGGTCCGAGCGAGCCCATCTGGTGCTCGTCGAGAAACACCTGCGGGAACCAGCGGTGGTAGAGCACCCGGTTGACCGCACGCGTCTCCTTCTGCGTCAGCATGTAGAAGTCGCGGTTGTTGTCGTGACCGACGTAGTGGTGGTAGAGCCACGGCATGCGGCCGCCCTCGAACTCGGTGCCCAGGTAGCGCTCGTACCAGTCGATCACCATCACCTGGCCGTCCGGGTTGATCGACGGCATCAGCAGCAGCACCACGTCTTCCATCCAAGCTCTGCGCTCGGGATCCTCGGTGGTGGCGAACTGCCAGACGAACTCCATCGCCATCTGGGTCGAGCCCACCTCGGTGGAATGGATCGTGCACGTCACCAGGGCGATGGCCTTGCCCTCCGCGATCAGCTGCCCGGCCGCTTCCGGCGCCAGCCGGTCGGGGTTGGCGAGCTGGCGGGCGACGTCGCGCCAGCGGTCCAGCCGCTGGTGGTTGGCCGGGGAGGTCAGGATGACCAGCGGCATCTCGTTGCCCAGGGTCGAGCTGCCGGCGCTCTCGATCGCCACCCGGTCGGAAGCCTCGTCCACCAGCCGCAAGTACTCCAGGACCCGCGGCCACGGCGCCAGCTTGTGGTCGGCTCCGACACGGTGGCCGAGGAACTGCTCGGGCGGGGGAGGCAGTTCGGCGTCGGCTCCGGCGGCCAAGCTGAAAGCTAGAGCGGTGATCGCGAGCAGGCGACGCATGGGAACCTCCGTGAGCTGGTTGACCGCTGCGGTCGGAACGGCGCGAAGGCTAGCACGGCGCGGCCGGCCCGAGGACCGCCGCCCCGCCGCCGGCCGCGCGCCCGCCACCGGATATGATCCGCCGGTGCGGCGCCCGCGACAGCGGCCGGCCCTGGCGCTGGTGGCGGCCCTGCTGCTGGCGGCGCCGGCGGTCGCCGATCCGACCCTCGAGCCCGGTCCGGGCGACGAAGCGCTGGTCTACGAATGGCGGCTCGAGGGGTTCAAGGGCGTGTTGCTGCGGCTGGTGGCCCCCGGCCGGGGTGAAGGCCAGCTGATCACGGTGCTCACCCCCGAGGGTCATCTGCGCACCGAGCTCCACATCTCGGCCGAGCGCCGGCGCAGCGGCGAGTTCTGGCTCTACGGCTCCGAGGTCGATCCGACGGAGCACCGCTCGGTCAAGGCCTGGACGGCGCAGCAGATCGGCCAGGAGGCGAAGTCGCGCCAGGCCGATCTCGAGGACGCCGACGTGATCGACGTCGCCTCGGGCATTCTGCTGATCCGCCGCGATCCGCCCGCCGAGCCGCGGCGCATGCGGATCTGGTCCAACGGCAAGCTGTATCCGGTGCTGGTCGAGCCGGGCCCGGTCGAGCTGCGCGAGCTGCGAGGCCGCTCCACGCTGGTGCGCACCTACGGCTTCCGCGGCTACCGGGTAGCCGGCGAGCGCTACTGGAACGGCGGCGTCGAGCTGGTGCTGGCGGACGACGACTCGGCGACGCCGCTCGAGATCTTCGTCCTCAACAAGGGCGTGCGGGTGCGGCTGATCCTGGACGAGGCCGCCTCCCAGCTCGGGCTGCCCCAGCCGCCGGCTCGCCGCGCCGCCGGGGCGCAGTGAGCCGTCGCGGCGCGACGGCAGCTCGAGCGGCGACCCGTTCGACCCGTCGAGCGCGAGCGGGTACACTTCGCGCGACCAGATCACGACAGGAGGAAGGCTCCATGACTCGACTCAAGATCGCGGCCGCACTGGCGGCCACCCTGCTCGCCCTCACCGCCTGTGGCGGCCGGCAGGAGAAGGCCCCGGCGGCCGCGCCGGAGGCGGCGCCGGCGCCGGCCCCGGCGCCGCGGGGGGCGCGCGCCCCCCTCACCCCCCCC
>JBFGNS010000025.1:0-35968 GCA_041574955.1 Thermoanaerobaculia bacterium
CGGCGGTCGAGGCGCTGGTGGTGGAGCTGGCGAGCCTGGCCGGCGGCGGCGCGGCCGGCCGGCGCCGCGCTCGCCGGTCGTAGGCCCGCGGCCGGCGGCGCGACCCGCCGGCCCGCCGGCCGGGAGCGACCTGGCGACGGTTCGCGATCCGGCGACCGGCGCGGTCGCTCGCTCGGGTGCCCGCTCGTGTGGGGGGCAGGCGGCCGGCTCGAGCCGCTGGCCAGGGCGAGCCGAACGGAGCTCCCGTTCAGGCGCGGCCGGGGCGGTCGGCGGGGAAGCCGTGCCGCAGGCGCAGCCGGCGGAACTCGGCCATCACCTCGTCCTGCCGGCGCGGCCGCAGGTGGCCGCGCCGGCCGTACAGCTTGCGGTAGGTCGGCACCAGCCGCGGGTACTCGGCGCGCAGCCACGGCCAGAAGCCGGCGCGCGCCGCCGGGCGGAGCAGCAGCGGGCAGCCCACGACGTCGAACGCTCCGGAGCGCCTCGCCGCGGCCATCAGCGGCTCGAGCACCGCCGCGCCGTCGGTGATCGCGGGCAGGATCGGCATGCAGTAGATGCTGGTGGCCACGCCGTCGGCGGTCAGCCCGGCGACCGCCCGCAGCCGGGCCCGCGGATCGGGAGCCCGCGGCTCGAGCCGCCGCGACAGCTCGGGGTCCACCGTCACCAGCGTCATGTGGACGGTGACCGCGTGGCGGCGGTCGAGCGCCGCCAGCAGCTCGCGGTCGCGCAGCACGAGCGGCGAGCGGGTGGTGATCGACAGGTCGAGCCCCTCGGCGCGCAGCAGCGCCTCGAGCAGCGAGCGGGTGACGCCGTACCGCCGCTCGGCCGGCTGGTACGGATCGGTGACGGTGCCGATGGCGATCGACTCCCCGCGCAGCGACGCCCGCTTGAGCCGCCGCTCGAACGCGGCGCGGGCCTCGCGCTTGACGAAGATCCGGTTGTCGAACGCGGCGGGGTCGAGGCCGAAGTAGCCGTGGGTCGAGCGCGCGAAGCAGAACGAGCAGGCGAACTCGCAGCCGCGATACGGGTTGAGCGCCCACTGCGCGGCGCGGCGCGAGCCGCGGCTGCGGCTGAGCACCTCGCGCACCGGCAGATCGAGGTACTCCACCTCGCCGTGGCACCCCAGCACCGCCCCGCGGCGGGCCCGCGGCGCGGCTTCGGGGAACAGGGGAAGGGCGGCCTCGCTCATGACTTACGCCTTATTTACGCTATCGGGACGAGAATGTCAAGCTGCCGCGGGCAACTTCGGCCCGGGTGCCGAGCCCGTTGGGGCCCGGGGCTGCGCTCCAAAGGCGAGGGTGATGTCGCTCCGCGCCGGGCCCCACCGGGCCTGGCACCCTCCGGTGCTGGCTCCGCGACCCGGTGATCCCCTCGGCCGGCGTGACCCCCAGGCAATAGACTCCTCCTTCATGCCCGAGCTGCCCGAGGTCGAGGTCTTGCGCCGCAGCCTGGCGCCGCATCTGACCGGCCGGCGGATCGTCGGTCTCAGGGTGCGCAAGGCGGCGCTGCGCGAGCCGATCGACCGCCGCAGGCTGGGCCGGGCGGTGCGCGGCCGCGCGGTCGAGGGCCTGCGGCGGCGCGCCAAGTACCTGTGGATCGACCTCGAGCGCGGCACGACCCTGGTGGTTCATCTCGGGATGAGCGGCCGGCTCACCCTGCTGCCGGCCGGCGCACCGGCGGCCGAGCACGAGCACGTGGTGTTCCGGCTGGACGGCGGGCGCGAGCTGCGCTTCCGCGACCCGCGCCGCTTCGGGCTGGTCTTCGCGCTGCCCACCGCCCGGCTGCCCGGCGACCGCCACTTCGCCCACCTCGGCGCCGAGCCGCTCGCCGACGGTTTCACCGGCGCCGCCCTCGAGCGGCTGGCGGCGGGCCGCCGCGGCCCGGTCAAGAGCTTTCTGATGGACGCGCGGGTGGTGGTCGGGGTCGGCAATATCTACGCCAGCGAGGCGCTCCACCGCGCCGGCATCCACCCCCGCCGCTCGGTGGCGCGGATCGCCGCGGCGCGCTGGGACGCCCTGGCGGCGGCGGTGCGCGCCACGCTGGAGCAGGCGATCGCCGAGGGCGGCACCACGCTCAACGACTTCGCCGACGGCGAAGGCCGGAGCGGTTACTTCCAGGTCTCGCTCAGGGTCTACGGCCGCGAGGGCGAGCCGTGCCCGGCGTGCGGCACGCCGGTGCGGAGGCTGGTGCAGACCGGACGCAGCACGTTCTACTGCCCGCGCTGCCAGCGCTGAGCCGGCGCCGGGTGCGCCGACGTCGCGCGGCGGTACAATCGACCCGATGTCCGAGGTCACCAACGCACTTCGCCCGGTGGCCCTGGGCGTGGCCGGCGGCACCGGCTCCGGCAAGACCTCCGTCGCGCGGGCGATCCTGCGCGCCGTCGGCCGCCGCCGGATCGCCTTCCTGGCCCAGGACAGCTACTACCGCGACGTCGAGTGGCACAGCCAGGACCACCTGCTGCACCACAACTTCGACCACCCCGAGGCGCTCGACAACGAGTTGCTGGTCGACCACGTGCGCCAGCTCAAGGCCGGCCGGCCGGTCGAGGTGCCGGTCTACGACTTCGTCACCCACCGCCGGACCGACAAGACCGAGACGGTCGAGCCCCGCCACGTCATCCTGCTCGAGGGCATCCTGCTGTTCGTCGAGCCGGCCCTGAGAGAGCTGCTCGACTTCAAGATCTACGTCGACACCGACCCCGACGTCCGCCTCATCCGTCGCATCCGCCGCGACATGCGCGAGCGCGGCCGCACCATGGAAGACGTCATCGGCCAGTACCTGCGCACCGTCCGCCCGATGCACAACGAGTTCGTCGAGCCCTCCAAGCGTTGGGCCGATGTCATCGTTCCCGAGGGCGGCGAGAACCGGGTGGCGCTGCAGATGGTGATCGCGCGGGTCGAGCAGTTGCTGGAGCCGGTGCCCGAGACCACGCCGGCCAGCTAGGGCGGCGCCGCCGACCGCCTACGGCCTCGAGCCGCTCACGATGTGCGCCGGAGTGTCGGTGGAGACCCTCGTAGGCCCCAGCAGCCGCGATCTGATCCTGCGGTACCGACTCGCTCACGGGCCGTCCTTTCGCGACGAGCCACCAGATCGCGACGCGGCGGCGAAGCTCGCGGCGCGGTGCTCGCGAACCGAGTGGCGGCGGCATCATAGCCGACCGCCTGCGAGAGACCGGCCTCGCCAGGTGTCGCCCCAGGGCAGGTGGCTTGGACAGCAGTGCCGGCCACGAGAGCGCCGGGCCGAGGCGGCGCCGGACCGCCATGCTGGAGCGCCCGCCTGCCCCGAAACCCTTACCTCTGACAGAATTGCCACACTTCTCTTTCTTTGCAAACCTGCGGTCTCCATGGGCCATCGACCCAAAAGGAGGCGACCATGTCGAGAAGCTCGCTCTATCTGTTGCTGGCCGTCGTCGGTGCCGTGGTGCCGTGGCTGTTCTTCGCGCGGTTCTTCGGCGCCGAGGGGCTTGCCGGTGACTTCGTCGGGGCGCTGTTCGCCAACGGCGCGGCCGGCGGGTTCAGCGCCGACGTCCTCCTGTCGTCGCTCGTGTTCTGGGTCTTCCTGTTCCCGGAGGCGCGCCGCGCGGGCGTCGGCCACCCGTGGCTGTTCGTGGTGATCAACCTGGCGATCGGCCTGTCGTGCGCCCTGCCGCTGTTTCTGTGGCGGCGTGAGCGGGCGGTTCGCGGAGCGGCCGGGTGAGAGAGGGAGAGCCAGCGGCCGGCGGGCGCCGGCCCGGCGCCGGCTTCGGCGAGTGCCTGAGAGGCTGGCGCAGGCACCGCGGGCTGTCCCAGCTCGGTCTGTCGCTCGAGGCCGGCGTGTCGCCGCGCCACCTGTCGTTTCTCGAGACCGGTCGCGCCAACCCCAGCCAGAGGATGGTGCTCAGGCTGCTGGATACGCTCGACGTCCCGCTGTGGGACCGCAACCGGGTGCTGCTGGCGGCCGGCTACGCGCCGATCCACCGCGAGTCGAGCCTCGACGACGCGCACCTCGAGCAGGTGCGGCGGGTGGTCGACCTGCTGCTCGAGCGTCAGGAGCCGTACCCCGCCTACGCTCTCGACGGCGCCTGGAACGTGGTGGCCGCCAACCGGCCCTACCGTGAGTTCCTCGAGACGCTGGACGATCCGCGCCGGGAGGCCCGGAACGTCCTGCGGCTGCTGTGTGCGCCCCACCTGCTGCGGCCGCGGGTGGTCAACTGGCGCGAGGTGACGAGGGCCGTCCTGCGGCGGGTCCGGCGCCAGCTCGACGCGCCCGAGCCGCCGCCGGCGCTGGCGGCGGTGGTCGACGAGATCCGTGGCTACCCCGAGGTCGACACCCTGCTGCGCGACGCCACCGTCCCGGCGCGGGGCGCGGGGTTCATTCCGCTAGCCGTGCGCACCGGCGACGTCACCCTGCGCTGGATGACCACCCTGCTGACCGTCGGCGGAGCGCTCGAGGCGGCGGTCGACGAGCTGGTGGTCGAGTGCTTCTTTCCGGCCGACGAGGAGAGCGAGCGGCTGGCGCGCGCGGGTTGACCGCGGTGGTGGGCCGGCCGGCGGGTCACGCCGGCGCGGCGGCGCGCCCACCCGTCGGCCTCGCCCCGTCGGGCAGGCGCCGGATCGCCAGCAGCGTGAAGTCGTCGGCGCGCGGCGCGCGGTCGAGAAACGACTCCATGTCGTCGCGGCAGGCGGCCAACAGGTCGCTCAACGGCAGCCGGACGGCGCGGCCGAGGGCGGCGGCGGCGCGGCCGATGCCGTACTCCTCGCCGTCGCCGCGTGCGGCCTCGGTCCAGCCGTCCGAATAGAGCAGCAACGTGTCGCCGGGCGCGAGCCACAGCTCGCGTGGCCGGTAGGCGGCGTCGCAGAACAGCCCCAGCGGCAGCCCGCTGCCCTCCACCGGGCGCACCCCCCGCCGGTCGGCGAGCAGCGGCCGCGGGTGACCGGCGGTGGCCAGCTCGACGCGGCCGCCCCGGTCCAGGCGAGAGGAGATCAGGGTGGCGTAGCTGGCGGTGCCGGTGGCGTCGCAGAACAGGCGGTTGGCGCGCTCCAGCAGGCCGGCGAGCGGCAGCTCCGGGGCCGCCAGGGCGCGGAACAGGGCGTGCAGGTGCGACTGCAGGAGCGACGCCGCCACGCCCTTGCCGGCGACGTCCCCCAGCACCAGGTGGAGCGGAGCGGCCTCGCCGGCGCCGGCGATCAGGTCGACCCAGTCGCCGGCGACGGCGCCCTTCGGCTCCCACAACCAGGCTATCTGCCAGTCGGCGTGGGCCAGCTCGCGCGGTGGCAACAGCGCGCGCTGCACCCGGGCGGCGCTCTCGAGGTCGCGTTCGAGGCTGCGGCGGGCTTCCGGCGACAGGCAGTCGAGGCAGATCGAGACCAGCGGATCGGCGCTCAGACGCTCGGGCTCGAGGGTCCCGTGGCAGGCCTGGCACAGCCCCCAGTCCGGGGTCTCGAGGCGGTCGAGGGCGGCGTCGACCTGGACCAGGAGCTCGACCAGGCGGTCGTCGGGCCGCCGCTCGATCAGGCCGGCGACCCGCTCGCGGCGGTCCGCCAGCTCGCCCCGCACGCGCTCGAGGGCGGGGCTCATCGGGCCGCGCCGCCGGCGGCGGCCTTCTTGAGCAAGACGATCTGCCCGGCGTGGTAGGTGTTGTGCTGCACGATGCCGAGGAGCAGGCCGCGCAGGGTGGGGTCGGAGCCGGCGACCGGGTCGGCCAGCCGCCCGTCGTCGAGGTCGAGGAGCGTCGCCAGCAGCTTTCGGTGCGCCTCGTCGAGCGCGTCGAGGGTCTCCGTCCAGGCGGCCTCATCGGCCCCGGACGTCGGTGGCCAGTCCTCCTCGGGCGCGACCTCGGGCACCTCGCCGCCGGCGCGGCGGCGGGCGACGTCGATCCAGGTGGTCAGGTGGCGGGTCAGCTCCCAGATCGAGTGGGCCGACGGGATGGGCCGGGCGGCCGCGGCCGCCGCGCCCACGCCGGCGAGCGCCTCGCTCACCGCCGGGCCGTGCCAGGCGCCACCCCGGAACGACCGCTCGAGCTGGTCCGCCAGCATGGCGATCTCGGTCTGACGGTTCTCGGTCTGGGGCATCGTCGTCTCCTGTTCGAGAGCTTGACTGTCTAGATCGGTTTTGACGGTTAGATACTAGGGTACGTTTCCTAACTTGTCAAGTGGTGAAAGTCGGTTAGAATTGGTTTGTGGGGACCACCGAGCGGTTCGATCTGACCAGCGGGGCGCTCTGCCTCGACTTCGCCAACACCCGCGAGAGCCGATCGGACCCCTCGACCGAGCAGCTCGAGTCGGCCGGAGATCTGGTGGCCTTCGCCGCCGCGAGCGGCATCGTCGGCGCCGGCGAGGCGGCGCGCCTCGCGAAGCTGGCCGACGGCCGCGCGGCGAGCGCCGACGCACTCGACCAGGCGCTCGAGCTGCGCGAGGCGATCTACGCCGTCTTCGCGGCGCGGGCGGCGGGCGGGGAGACTCCGCGCGCCGAGCTAGAGCGGCTCAACCGGGCGGTGGCGTCCGCCGGCGCTCGCCGCCGCCTCGAGCCGCACGGCGGCGGCTTCGTCGTGGCCTGGAGCGGGCTGGACCGTTCGCTCACCGCGCCGCTCGCCGTGGTGGCCGAGTCGGCTCTCGAGCTGCTGACCTCGCCCGATCTCGCACGCGTACGGCACTGCGCGGCCGGCGACTGCGACTGGCTGTTTCTCGATCAGAGCCGCAACCGCTCCCGGCGCTGGTGCTCGATGCGCACCTGCGGCAACCGCTCCAAGGCGCGCCGGCACTACCGCCGCAAGCGGCGCGCCTGACGAGAGCGGGCCCGCTCCGGCCGGGGCGAGAGGCCGAACGCCCTACGGCGCGCTTTCGAGCTCGATCCGCTCGTGGAACTCGAAGTCGATGCGGTGGATCACCTGGCTCCGCGGCATGCCGTCACCGGCGTCGTCCTCCTGCGGCTCGAGCGGAGAATCGAACACCAACAGGCTGTTGGGGTAGTAGCTCAGCACGCGGGCGTTGGCCAGCGCCGCCGGGCTGTTGCCGTAGTAGACGGTGACGCCGTCGCCGGCGCGTGACGGGTGGTGGACGGTGTAGTAGACCGCCTGGCCGGGGCCGGCGTACTCCTCGCCTTCGATCGAAAAGCCGGTCCCGCTCCAGACCACCGGGCTGCGCGTGCGGGCCAGCAGCCCGGCGACCGCCGGCGCGCGCGCCGCGTCGCCCAGCACCACGACGCTGCTGGTCTCGAGCGCCTCGGGCTCGAGCTCGGAGACCGGCACGACGGTCAGCTCGTGGTCCTCTTCCGGCTCGCCCTCCTCGCCCAGGACCGCCCGTTCGTAGGCCGCCACCACCGTCTGGTAGCCGTCGGCCAGCTCGCCGTCGGGCACCACCACGGTCACCGCCGCGGCGCGCCGGGTGAGGGCCGAGGTGGGCATCACCTCCTCGAGCCCGAGCTTGCGGAACAGGTGGTAGTCGGGGTCGAGCTCGATGGCGGTCAAGCCGTGCGGCTCGACCGGCACCCTCACCTCGTCGACCGGGCCGGCCACGGCCACCACCACGTCTGCGCTCCGCTCGCCGTAATAGAGCCGCAGCGGCACGTCGAGCGCGAAGGTGGTGCGCGCCTGGGAGATCGTCACAACGGCCTCCTCGTCCCCCGGCTGCCAGCTGGCCCCGACCAGCTCGAGCCGCGGCGCGCCCCGGCCGCGGACCCACTGCTCGAAAAAGGCGTCGAGCTCGGTGCCGCTGGCCCGCTCGAAGGCGTCCTCGAGATCCTGCCAGGAAGCGTGGCGGCCCGTCCGCTCGGCGGTCAGCAGCTTCAGGCCGGCGCTCAGCGCTTCGATGCCGATCTTGCGCTCGAGCATGTGGAACACCGCCGCGCCCTTGCTGTAGCCGATGCCGGAAGGCGCCCCGCCCTCGCGCCCAAAAGTGCCGAGCGGCTTGTCGTCCTCGGGCTCGATCGAGCTCAGGAAGTTGGACTGGTTGCGGCGCTGCTTGCGCGCCCCGGCCTGGTCGCCGTCGAGCACGTGGCCGTAGTAGTTGCCCAGGTAGCTGGCCAGGCCCTCGCACCAGTTGCCGTCGCGCGGATCGACCAGAACGCCGTTGCCCCACCAGTTGTGCAGCAGCTCGTGGTCGAGGTAGCCGTGGCGCCGGTACTGCTTGTACTCACTGAGCTGCGAGCCGGCGATCTGGGTCGAGGCGGGGAAGGCGAAGCCCGAGCTGAAGAACGCCTCGAGCACGGTGAACTCGCGGAACGGGTACGGCCCGATGAGCGGCTGATAGCGGTCGAGATACTCGGCCGAAGCGGCGAGGATGTCCTCGGCCACGCTCTGCTTGCCGGGAGCCAGCACGGCGTGCAGCTCGATCTCGCCACCGCCCCGGCTCCAGCGCTCGAGCGGCCCGCCCAGCAGCACCAGGCCGTCGAGCGGGAACGGGCTGGCCCAGCGCAGCCGGCCGTCCTCGCCGGCTGGCTCGCGCTCGGCTCCGGCCACCAGCTCGAAGCCTTCGAGCGGGTCGGCCGTCAGCCGGAAGCCGGCCAGGCCGAGGTCGGGATCGCCGCCCTCGGGCAGCTCCACGCGTGGGTACCAGTAGCCGTCCGGCTCGAGGTAGACGCCCTCCTCGCCGACGTGGGCCGAGACCGCGAAGTTGTGGATCTCGCCCTCTTCCTCGCCGGCGGCGACGTCCTGGTGGAGGCGGCCGCGGTAGGTGAGGGTCAGGCGCATGGACTCGGCCGGCCGGGCGATCACCAGCCGGTGGACGGTGGGGGTCACCGTGGCGTCTTCGTCCGGTTCGGCGGCGCGCCGGCGGTGCGAGCGCAGACGGCCCTGGTCGAGCCGCACCGAGCCCACCTCGAGATCCGGGTGGAGCCTGAGCTCGACCGCCACCCGCCGGTCGAGGGGCCGGGCGGGGTCGATCCGCTCGAGCGTGAGCTCGGTCTCGGCCTCGAGCGTGTGGGCCGCGGGATCGAGCCGCACGTCGAGGAGGTAGCTCGCCGGTCTCATCACCGGCACTGAGCTGGCACAGCCGGCGGCCCCCAGAACGGCGGGAACGACGGCCAGGCAGGCGGCGAGATGGCGGTTCACGCGGTGGCTCCCGAGCCGGCGGTTTCCTTCCGGCGACGCGACGAGAGTCTCACACCTCGCTGCCGAGCGCCGCCCCCTCGAAGGGTGGGCCACGGCCGGCCGGCGGCCGCCGCGAATAGAAGACGGCGCCGGCCGTATCTCTGGTTGAAGGAGGAACGCACGTGACCCACCTCGACATCCTGCAGCTTGCGGCGATGGCCGGCGCTCTCGCCCTGGGCCTGTCGCTCCTGGCCTTCTGGATCTGGATGCTCGTCGACTGTCTGGTGAACGAGCGCAAGGAAGGCAGCTACCGGCTGGTCTGGGTGCTGGCGATCGTCCTGACCAAGCTGGTCGGCGCGGCGCTCTACTACTTCCTGCGCTACCGCCGGCGGCTGGCGGTCTAGCGGTCCCCGACGACCCGAGGCGATGAGGCCGCGGCCGGTGCGCCGGCCGCGGCCCCCGCCAGGGGTAGCGATCGGGAGGTCGCCGCCGATCAGTGGGTGGCGGGCGTCATCCGCTCTGCCAGCGCCACGACTGCCGCGTCGAGCGCGCCGCACAGCGCCCAGGCCCGAGCGCGGTCGTCCGACGAGCGGGCCGCCCGGCGCAGAGCGGACTCGAGTGCGCGGCGGGCCGGTGCCGGCAGCGCGTAGCCGCCCTCGACCAGCGAGGTCGCCGCCACCTCGTAGACCGCGGCACAGGCGCCGGCGTCGCCGTCGTTGAACAGCGGCGCGCCGCGCTGGATCGCCAGCCGGATCAGGCGGTCGGCGGCGGCCAGCGAGGAGCGGTCGTCGGAGCCGGCGTCGCCGGCCGCGCCGGCGGTGACGCGGGGCGGCAGCAGCACCCGGTCGATGACGTGCACGACGCCGTTGGCGGCGTCGAGATCGGCGCTCACGATCGCCGATTCGTTGACCCGCAGGCGGCCCTCGGTCACGCGCACCGCTACCGCTTCGCCGGCGACGGTGCTCGTCCGGCCGGCGGCGAGCGCGTCGTCCGAGAACAGACGCCCCTCGACGACGTGGTAGGTCAGGATCCGCTGGAGGGTGGCCAGCTCCGGCTCGGCGAGGAGCCGCTCCAGGGTGCCCTCGGGCAGCGCCGCGAACGCCTCGTCGGTGGGCGCGAACAGAGTGAACGGGCCGCCGGTGGCGAGGGTCTCGGCGGGGCCGGCGGCACGGGCGGCGGCGAGCAGGGTGTCGAAGGTGCCGGCGCTCCGTGCCAGCGCCACCAGGTTGCTTTCCTCGGGCAGCAGCACCTGGTCGATGACGTGGATGATGCCGTTCGAGGCGCGCACGTCGGCCGACACCACCGTGGCGTCGTCGACCCGGAGCCGGCCGTCGCTCACCCGCAGCGAGACGCGCTGACCGTTGACGGTGGCCTCACGGGCGGTTTGCCCGCTGTCCGTGCCGACCCTCGAATCCTCCGCATCGGAACGCACGCCGCGCGCGAAGGAGAAAACATGCCGCGCGTCCGAACGCTGGCCTCGATCCTGCTGCTTGCCACCGTCGCCGACGCGCATACGGAGTTCGGTCGCGCCAGCGAGCCCGCCCTGGCACCCCCTGCCGCCGAAACGTCGGTCGCCGGGTGGCCGCAGTGGGGCGGTCCCGGCCGCGACTTCCGGGTCGACTCGACCCTCGCCCCCTCGTGGGAGACCCGCCCGCCGAGGCGGCTGTGGGACCGGCCGCTCGGCAACGGGCACTCCGGCTTCGTGGTGGACGAGCGCGCGGCCTACACGATGTACGGCGGCGAGAGGATCGAGGCCGTGGTGGCGCTCGACCGCGACACCGGCCGGACCGTGTGGGAGACGCGCTATCCGGTCGGCTACCAGTCGCACCTGGCCGAGTACGACGGGCCGCACGCCACGCCCGTGGCGGTCGGCGAGCGGCTCTACACGGTCGGTATCGACGCCACCGTCCTCGCCCTCGAGCGGCGCTCGGGCGAGGTCGTCTGGCGCCGCCGGCTGGTGGCGGAAGAGGGCGTCGAGCTACCCCAGTCGGGCTACGCGGCGAGCCCGCTCGCCTGGCGCGGGCTGCTGCTGCTGCCGGGTCTGGGTGGAGGCGGCCCCGGCGCGCTGGCGCTCGATCTCGAGGACGGCCGGACCGTCTGGGCGCGGCACGACTTCCGCTCGAGCCACGCGGCGCCGCTGCTGGTCCGGACGGGCGGACGGGAGCACGCGGTGTTCCACGGTCTCGACTGGCTGTACGGGCTCGAGCCTGCGACCGGCGAGCTGCTGTGGCGCCACCGGGTGCGGCGCGGCGCCGCCGACAACGTCTCCTTCACGCCGATCTGGGACGCGGCGCGCGGGCAGCTCCTGGTGTCGCACGGTTTCGACTCGCGCGGCGCTCGCGCCCTCGAGCTGCGGCCGGAGGGCGACGGCTTCACGGTCGAGGAGGTCTGGCACAACGGCCGTCTGCAGGTGCGTCACACCAACGGTGTGCTGCTCGGCAGCCTGCTGCTCGGCTCGCACGGCGGCCTGGGCGTGCTCACCGCCCTCGACGCCGGCAGCGGCGAGCTGCGCTGGCGCCGGCGGCTGGGCAAGGCGACCCTGGTCGCCGCCGGCGAGCTCTTGCTGATCCTGGACGAGCAGGGCGAGCTCCACCTGGCGCGCGCCACCGCCGCCGGGATCGACCTGGTGGCCAGCCTGCCGGTGCTCGACTACAACGCCTGGACCGCCCCCAGCCTGGTCGGCCGGCGGCTCTACCTGCGCGACCGGATGCGCGCGGTGGCGCTCGAGCTGCCCTGAGCCGGTCGCTACCAACCGGGCGACCGGGTTAGGATCGCCGCGCCCGGAGACGCCGCTTGCTCCATCAGGCCGCGACCGTTGTTCTCGGACCCCTGCTGCTGGCGCAGGGGCTGCTGGCGCGCCGGCGGACTCCGCGGCTGCCCGAGCCGCCGGGAGCCCGCCGGGGAGCGTCGGGCGCGGGCAGGCGGCTGCGGCTGCTGATCGTCGGCGACTCGGCGGCGGCCGGCGTCGGGGCGGGCCACCAGGACGAGGCGCTTCTCGGCCGCACGGTCGCCGGGCTGGCGGAGCGGTTCCGGGTCGAGTGGACGCTTCTGGCCAGGACCGGCGCCACCACCGAGTCGACGCTCCGCCGGTTGCGCACGTGGGACGGCGGCCCGTTCGATCTGGCGGTGACCTCGCTGGGCGTCAACGACCTCACCGCCGGCGTCGCCGCGGCGGGCTGGCGGCGGCGGCAGGCGGAGCTGCGCGAGCTGCTGCGCTCCCGGTTCGGGGTCGCGCGCATCGTGGTTTCCGGTTTCCCGCCGGTGGCGGGCTTTCCGGCGCTGCCGCAACCGCTGCGCTGGTACCTGGGCCGGCGGGCGCGCCAGCTCGATCGGCTGCTCGAGCGCGACGTCGCCGCCGAGCCCGGCTGCCGCTTCCTGGGGCTGCGCTTTCCGCTCGACCCGGGTCTGATGGCCTCCGACGGCTTCCACCCCGGTCCGCGGGTCTACCGGGAGTGGGGCCGGCAGGTGGCCGAGCTGGCCGCGGCGGCGTTCGCCGCGACCGATCTCCGGCCGGCCCCCTGAGTCCGCAGTGGCTCCGCGGCCGGCCGCGCGCGCCAAGGCCCGCGGTTCACGGGCGGCGGGCGGCAAGGTAGTTAGAATCCGATCCGTGAAGGGCAGCAGGCTGGGTCACTACAAGGTGCTCGACCTCCTGGGCGCGGGCGGCATGGGCGAGGTCTACGTGGCCGAGGACACCAGCCTCAAGCGCCGCGTGGCGCTCAAAGTGCTGCCACCGGGGGTGGCGTCGCGCGGCGACCGGCTGCACCGCTTCCGTGTCGAGGCCGAGGCGCTCGCCGCGCTCAGCCATCCGGCGATCGTGACCATCTTCTCGATCGAAAGCGCCGAGACCGAGCCCGACGGTCGCCCGGGAGCGGCGCCGTCCGAGCCGGTCCACTTCCTGACCATGGAGCTGGTCGAGGGCCGGCAGCTCGACAGGGTCATACCCGAGGGCGGGCTCGCCGTGGGCGACTTCTACCGTCTCGCCTGCCGCGTGGTCGAGGGCGTCGCGGCCGCCCACGCCCGCGGCGTGATCCACCGCGACCTCAAGCCGGCCAACATCCTGGTCACCCCGGAGGGGCGGCCGAAGATACTCGACTTCGGGCTCGCCAAGCTGCGCGAAGGCGCCGGGCGCTCGGCGACGGACTCGGCGCTGCCGACCGCCCTGGCCACCGTGCCCGGGCAGGTGCTGGGCACCCCCGCGTACATGGCGCCGGAGCAGGCGGCGGGCGGAGTGGCCGACGCCCGTACCGACCTGTTCGCCCTGGGCGCCGTGTTCTACGAGATGCTCACCGGCAGGCGGCCGTTCGAGGGCGACTCTCCGGCCTCGTTCCAGGCTGCAGTGCTCACCGCGGAGCCGCGGCCGCCCAGAGAGCTGCGGCCGGAGATCCCGCGGCGGCTGGAGCAGCTGGTCGAGCGCTGCCTGCAGAAGGACCCGGCGGCGCGCTACGCAACGGCGGAGGAGTTGCTGGCGGAGCTCCGCGAGCAGGCCGAGCTCCACCTGCCCGGCTCGGTGGTGCGCGAGCGCCGGCTGCGCAAGCGGGTGCTGCTGCCGGCGGTGGCGGTGGTGTTGGCGATGGCCGCGGTGCTGGCGTGGACCGTGGTCCGCGGCCGGCGCGTCGACCGTGCCCGGCGGGAAGCGGTGCCCCGCATCGAGCAGCTGCTGGCAGATCAGCGCACCGTCGAGGCGTTCGAGCTCGCCGCGGCCACTCGCGAGCTGCTGCCCGAAGACCCCGTTCTGGCGGACCTCCTGGGCCGCGCCTCCAAGCCGCTCAGCGTCACCTCCGAGCCGCTGGGAGCCGAGGTCTGGTACCAGGAGTATCGCGCTCCGGGAGACGGGTGGCAGAGACTCGGCACCACGCCCATCCACGATCGGTTGGTGCCGCACAGATTCCTGCGGTTCCGGGTCGAGAAGCCGGGCTACGGCACGCTCGAGTCGGGGGCCGAAGCCGACATCAGGCGGCAGCATTTCGTGTTGAGGACCGACGGCGAGACGCCCGAGGGCATGGCGTGGGTGCCGCCGGGGGTCTACGGCCTGGGCGGCGCCCCGGTGACCGTGCCCGGCTTCTGGCTCGACCGGCACGAAGTCACCAACCGCCAGTACCAGGAGTTCGTCGACGCCGGCGGCTACGCCGAACGGCGCTACTGGCAGGAGCCGTTGGAGCTCGACGGCCGCCGGCTCGAATGGCGCGAGGCGACGGCGCGTTTTGTCGACACCACCGACCGCCCGGGTCCGGCGACCTGGTCGCTCGGCCGCTTCCCGGAGGGTCGCGACGACTATCCGGTGCGCGGTGTGAGCTGGTACGAAGCAGCCGCCTTCGCCGTTTTCGCCGGCAAGAGCCTGCCGACGCTGTTCCACTGGCGGCGAGGCGCACCATGGTCCCATTACGGTGACCTTCTCCTGCTCAGCAACTTCGAGAGCGACGGCGCGCGGCCGGTCGGCGGTGCCGGCGCGGTGGGTCGGTACGGTCACCTCGACATGGCCGGCAACGTCTCCGAGTGGTGCTGGAACCGTGCGCCGGGCGGCCGGCGGTACCTGCTCGGCGGGTCCTGGCTCGAGCCGAGCTACGTGTTCACCCACAACAACGCCCGCTCGCCGTTCGAGCGCCAGGCCGACTTCGGCTTCCGGCTGGCCAGGTTCGACCAGCCGCCGGCGCCGGAGCTCGCGGTCGAGGTCGGTGCCTTCCGTCATGATTTCACCGGCGTCGAGCCGGTACCGGACCAGCAGTTCGCCTTCTACCGCTCGCTGTTCGACTATGCGCCGCTCCCCATCGAGCCGACGGTCGAGCCGCTCGAGGAGACACAGCTGTGGCGCGGCGAGACGGTCACGCTGACCGCCGCCTACGGCAGCGAGCAGCTGCTGATCCACGTCTTTCTGCCCAACAACGTCCCGCCGCCCTACCAGACCGTGGTCTACATGCCCAGCTCGGGGGTGCGGATGTTCGCGTCCATCCGCGACATGTGGAGCGACCCGGCGTTCTTCGTCCCGCGCAGCGGCCGCGCCCTGGTCTGGCCGGTCTACAAGAACAGCCTGGAGCGGGGCGGCGGCGAGGTCGGCTCGCCGCGCAGCGCTCGCGAGACGCGCGAGGAGATCATCCAGCGGGTCAACGACCTGCAGCGTACGGTGGACTACCTGCAGACTCGCGACGACGTCCGCTCGGACCGGTTGGCCTATCTCGGGCTCAGCTACGGCGGCGAGTACGGGCCGGTCTATCTGGCGATGGAGCCCCGCTTCAAGACCGCGGTGCTGCTGGCGGGCGGCTTCGACGACCTGCACATGCTGGGCGAGCCGCCCGAGACCAATCCCTGGAACTACGCTCCCCGAGTGCGGACGCCAGTGCTGATGGTCAACGGCGCCAGCGACTACGGCCTGCCGGTCGACACGGCGCAGAGGCCGATGTTCGAGCTGCTCGGCTCGCCGAGCGAGGACAAGCGGCACGTCCTGCTGGCGGGCGGTCATCTGCCCTACGACTGGAACGCCGTCTACCGGGAGACCCTGGCCTGGCTCGACCGCTACCTGGGCCCGGTCGACTACCGCTAGAGTCGGCCGCCCGCGCGGTGCACTCCGCTGCAGCCCTCGAGCCTCCGAACCCAACTCCCGGCCGGCCGCCAGGCCGCCGGAGGAGCTAGCCGCCGAACGGCCAGAAGACCGGGATCAGCCAGCTGGCCAGGGCCCAGAAGATGAGGTTCAAGGGGGCGCCGAACTTGAGGTAGTCGGTGAAGCGGTAGTTGCCGGGGCCGAGCACCATGGCGTTGGTCTGGTAGCCCATCGGGGTCATGAAGCTGGCCGAGGCGGCGTAGGCCACCGCCATCAGCAGCGGCTTGGCGTCGATGCCCAGCACGCCGGCGGTCTTGAGGGCGATCGGCACCATTAGCACCGCGGTGGCGTTGTTCGAAAAGAACGACGTCAGCAAACCGGTCGCCAGGTAGAGCACCGACAGCAGCCCGACCGGGCCGAGCTGGACTCCGATGACGCTCAGGTAGCGGCTGATGAAGACGTCGAGCCCGGTGTTCTCGATCGCCGTGCCGAGCGGCAGGATCGCCGCCAGCAGGAAGATCACCGTCCAGTCGATGCCGCGATAGGCCTGCTGCATGGTCAGCCGCCGGGTGACCAGCAGCGCCACCACGCCGAGGATCGACGCCTCGAGGATCGACATCACTCCGAACGCCGCCATGCCGACCGCGACCGCGATCACCGCCGGGTCGATCCACCACCGCCGCGCCAGCCGCAGCTTGATCGAGCGCTCGCCGATCGGCAGGAACTCCTCCGAGCTGTACAGCCGCTCGACCCGCGCCCGGGTGCCGAACACCAGCAGGATGTCCCACGGTTTGAGAGCGATCCAGGCCAGCTTCTCGCGAATGGTCTCTCCGGTGCGGCTGAGCGCCAGCACGAAGCAGCCGAACTTGCGCCGGAAGTCGACCTCTTTCAGGTTCGAGCCGATCAGCGACGAGCCGGGGGTGACCTGCAGCTCGGCCAGGATGGTGTGCTGGTCGTTGAGGTCCTTGTCGTCGAGCTTGACGTCGGTCAGCAGCAGCAGGCGGTTCTGCTCCTTGAAGGCGACGATGTCCTCCATTGCGCCGCGCACCAGCAGCACGTCGTCCAGCTCCAGGGTGGTGTTGCGCAGATCGGAGGCGATGCGCTCGTCGCCGCGCAGAATCTCGAGCACGTTCATGTCGAACCGCCCGCTGATCTGCTCCGACAGCACGGTGCGGCCGATCAGCGGCGAGTCGGCGGGCAGCTTGAGCTCGGTGAGGTAGCCGCGCAGGTGGTACTTGCCGGTCAGGCTGTCGGGCACCCGCCGCGGCTCCAGCCAGCGCATCGGCACCAGCACGTTGTAGACCAGGCCGACGGCGAACAGCACGGCGCCCAGGGAGAGGAACTCGAAGACGGAGAAGGCGCCGCCGCCGTGCTGCTCCGACAGCGAGCTGACCAGCAGGTTGGTTGAGGTGCCGAGCAGCGTGCAGGTGCCGCCGAAGATGGCGGTGTAGGAGAGCGGCAGCAGCAGCTTCGAGGGGCTCAACTTGTAGTGGCGGGCCAGGTGGATGGCGACCGGCATCAGCACGCTGACCGCCGCGGTGTTGTTGACGATCGCGCTCAGCACGCCGGTCATCACCAGCAGCAGCACCGCGGCCTGGGTGGCCGACGGGCCGGTGAGATCGGCGATCTTGTAGCCGATCTTGCTCACCAGACCGCTCGCCACCAGGCTCTCGCTGAGGATGAACATCATCATCACGGTGATGACCGCCGGGTTGCTGAAGCCGGCGACCGCCTGCTCGGGGCTCACCAGCCGGCACGCCACCAGCAGCCCCAGGCTGGTGAGCGCGATGACGTCGATCGTCATCCACTCGCGCACGAAGGCGACGACCGTGAGGGCGATGATCGCCAGCAACAGGGCGATCTCGACCGTCATCTCGGCGGTGCCGGCGGCATACCCGACCTCGGACGGGTCAGCCGGCGGATCCGGTCAGCTTGGCGGGATCGAAGTCGATGCCGGCGGCGCGCAGCTTGGCCACCAGCGCTTCTTTGTCGGCCGCCTTGATGTACGCCTCGGCGGGCTCGACGACCTTCTTCTCGACCAGCTCGACGAGCGACTCGGTGAGTTGGACCATGCCCTGCCGCTTGCCGGTCTGCATGGCGGACGGGATCTGGAACGTCTTGCCTTCGCGGATCAGGTTGGCGACCGCCGGCGTGCAGATCAGGATCTCGAACGCCGCCACCCGGCCACCGCCGATCCGCTTGAGCAGCGTCTGGGCGACCACCGCGCGCAGGCTTTCCGACAGCATGACGCGGATCTGGTCCTGGCGGTCGCCCGGGAACTGGTCGACCACCCGCTCGACGGTCGACGGCGCGGTGGTGGTGTGGAGGGTGCCGAACACCAGGTGGCCGGTCTCGGCGGTCTCGATGGCGATCGAGATGGTCTCCAGATCCCGCATCTCGCCGACCAGCACGATGTCCGGGTCCTCGCGCAGCGCCGCCCGCAGGGCACGCTTGAACGACTGGGTATGGACCCCCACTTCGCGCTGGTTGATCAGGCACTTCTTCGAGCGGTGGACGAACTCGATCGGGTCCTCGATGGTGATCACGTGGTCGCGTCGCGTGGCGTTGATCAGGTCGATGATCGCCGCCAGCGTGGTCGACTTGCCCGAGCCGGTCGGGCCGGTCACCAGCACCAGGCCCTTCGACAGGAACGCCAGCTCGCGCAGCTGCGCCGGCAGGTTGAGCTCCTCGAAGGTGGGAATCTTCTCGGGGATCTGGCGGAACACCGCCGCCGGGCCGCCGCGGTTGCGGAACAGGTTGACGCGGAAGCGCGCCTTGCCCGGCAGCCCGTAGGCGAAGTCGGAGTCGCTGGTCTGCTCGAACTCCTTACGGTTGCGCTCGGGGGCGATCTCGAACAGCAGCCGCTCGAGCCGTTCGGTGGCCGGCGGCAGGTACTCCTCGAGCTCCACCAGGTCGCCGTGCAGCCTGATGCGCGGCCGGCGGCCGACGGTCAGGTGCAGGTCCGAGGCGCCGCGGTCGATCATCAGGGCGAGCAGCTCGACGACGCTGCTGATCTCGGCGGCCGCGGTGGTCGCCGCCGGCGGCTCGGCGGCGGCAGGCTCGCCGGCGGTCGGCGCGTTCGCCTCGGCGGCTGGCGCCTGCTCCGCGGCCGGACCGGCGAACGCCTCGACCGACCAGGCCCCGGGGTCGGCGGCCTTTGCCCGGAACCGGAAGCTCGTGTCGTCGAGCCGGTAGTCGAACTCGAAGCCGGCACCGACCGCCGGCGCGCTGCCTGCCGGCGCCACCTCGGCCACCAGGCTGGCGATCCGCTGCGCGTCGATCCGGGTCCGGGTCACCTCGTGCTCGGTGTCGCCGCGACGCAGCCGCGGCAGCTGCTCGGGCACCAGCAACAGCGCGTCCATCTGGTGCTCGACCAGCGCTCTGAGCAGGGTGTCGATCGCCGCCACGGTCACAGCCTCACGCGATCGATGGCGTCGCGCCGCACGAACAGCGTGCGGCCGTTGCTAGCCAGCAGCACGAAGCGCGGCGGGCGGTCGTTGAGCAGGTCCGATACGCGGTCGGTGAAGGCGGGCGCCTCGTAGATCAGCTCGCCCTCGAGGGTCTCGCCACAGCACAGCTCCAGCCGCACGCGGGTGTGGACCGCGCCGACCTCGTCGGACCGCTCGACCTCGGGCGCGGTCTCGGCGAGCTCGACATAGCAGATCGCGGCCAGCCGCAGGAGCTCGGTGCGGCCTTCGATCTCACACGGCAGGAACTCGATCTCGGGGTCGTTGAGGCGGTCCGCCACGGTCTCGGCGGCGAACAGGTGCGGGCTCACGGTGTGCAGGAACACCGCGGCCTCGAAACGCTGGCCGCGGCGGTCCACGATGGAAGCGGTGACGCGGCCGACCTCGATGGCGTACGACATGAGCCGCAGTCTAGCAAGGCCCCCAGACGGTAGAATGCCGGGCGCGCGCGATCCGCAATGCTCCCAGCACCCCACCGAGCCGTAGCCCTCGCCTGTCTGCTCGCCCTGTCGGGCGGCTGCCGGGGCGACGCGCCGCCGGTCGCCGAGGTCGAGCTGGCGGCCTCCGACTGGCTGCTGCCGCACCGCTCCTTCCTGCCGGTCGAGCTGAGCTGGCGTCTCAATCGGCCGCTCGACGGCGTCGAAGGCGAGCCGCTGGTGTTCGTCCACCTGCTGGACGGCGACGGCAACGTGGTCCGCACCTTCGACCACCCGTGGCCGGGCAGCTGGCGGCCCGGAACCCGCCACGACTACGCCGTCAACCTGTACCAGTCGGCGCTGGCGCAGCCGCTCGAAGCCGGCAGCTACTCGCTGACCCTCGGCGTCTACGACCGCGCCGGCAACCGCTGGCCGCTGGCCGCCGGCGGGCAGGCGGTGGACCGGTTCGAGTACCTGGTGGGCGAGGTGCGGGTGCCCGAAGAGTCCGGTGGTCCGACCTTCCAGTTCAGCCACAGCTGGCTGCCGCCCGAGGCGGGGCGCAACCGCCAGGTCATCAGCCGGCGCTGGCTGCCGGGTGAGGGCCAGCTCGAGGTCTCCGGCATCGACCGGCCCGGAACGCTGTGGCTCGGGCTGTGGCTGCCGGCGCCGGGCGCCAGCCAGCAGCTAGTGCTGTCGGAGGGCGCGACCCAGCAGGGCGCCGTACTGCGCAGCGGCTGCGGCGGGGTGGAGGCCAGCATCAGCGGGCCCGGCCGGCACGAGGTGGAGCTGCGGCTGGAGGCACCGGCGGATCCGGCGCAGCGGTGTACCGTCGCGGTGCAGCCCAGCTTCTACCTGCTCGGACTCGATTCCCTCGAGCGGCGCGCACTGAGTCTCGAGGTGCTGGCCTGGCGGCCCGACCGCTGAGCAGGCTCTAGCTCGCTGCCTTCAGCGGCACCGTGAGCGAGGCGCTGACCGGCAGCCCGGGCACCGGCCCGAGCGGTGTCCAGACCTCGATCTCGCCCTGCTCGTCCTCTTCCATCTCGACCTTGGTCCAGATCGCCTCTTTGAGCGTCACCACCACCTCCAGCTTGCCGCTGGCCGGCATCGGGCGGGAGGTCTCGGTGGTCCAGAAGTTGTAGAGCGGGATCTCCAGGCTGCCGCCGGCCGGCACCGGGTACATGAACAGCTGGTTGTCGTAGACCACCAGCGACTGGCCGTTGAGGGTGACCTGGAAGCCGAGCTGCGAGGCGATCTGCTCCCCCCCGTTGCTCAGCTTTACCCGCAACCGGCAGAGGGTGTCGGGCCCGGGCGCCGACGGCTCGACGGTGATCGACTCGATGGCCAGCGGTGGCGCGGCCGGCGCCTCTTCCTGTGCCGCGAGCTGCGCCGGGAACAGCGCGCAGCAGACGGCGGCGGCGGCCCGCAGCAGGTGGCGAGGGAGTGGTGGGTATCCGCTCATGCCGCCGATGATACCGGAGCCGCGAGCCGTGCTGCCAACGCAAGGCCGCCGGGCGGGGTAGCATGGCCGCCGTGAAGGAGAGCCTGGACGCCATTCTGCGCACCGAGCAGGCCCAGTACCTGGAGGCGCTGCTGCCGCCTTCCGAGCCGCTGCTCGCCGAGATGGAGGCTGCCGCCGCCGAGCGCGGCGTGCCGATCTCGGACCGCGAGGCCGGCCGCCTGCTCGAGATCCTGGCGCGAGCGAGCGGCGCCCGGCGCATCCTCGAGGTCGGCACCGCCATCGGCTACGGCGCGATGCGGCTGGCGCGCGGAGCGCCCGAGGCGCGGGTCGTGAGCCTCGACCGGGACGCGGCGATCCAGCGCGAGGCCGCCGTCTGGCTGGAGCGCGCCGGCGTCGCCGAGCGGGTCGAGCTGGTGTGCGGCGAGGCGGTCGAGCTGCTGGCCTCGCTCGAAGCCCCGTTCGATCTGGCCTACCTCGACTGCGACAAACGTGACTACCGGCGGGTGCTGGATCTGCTGTTGCCGCGGCTGCGGGTGGGAGGCCTGGTGGTGGTGGACAACCTGCTGTGGAAGGGGCTGGCGGCGGGCGACGCGGTGGACGAGACCACCGAGGCCGTGCGCTCCTTCAACGGCTACCTCATGATGCACCCTCAGCTCGTCTCGCTGGTGCTGCCGCTGGGCGACGGGTTGGGCGTTGCGGTCAAGAGCCGGCCGCTGGTCAGCGAGATGGGAGGGCCGTTTTAGGCGAGCGGTCGCGCGGCCGCCGGCGCGGAATAGCCGCTCGCCGCCGCTGGTTCTCATCCGACGATGGCGGGCTCGTCCAAGGGTCGAAAGCTGCTGGGGATCACCCTGCCCACGCTGGCGGTCGCCGGCGGGGTCGGCGCGCTGGGCTACCTGCGCAACCGCTTCCAGCACCAGCGCCTGTACCTGCCCGACCGGTTCCCCAACGGCGTCTGGGACCCGGCGCCGTTCGGCCTCGAGGTCGAGGATCGCTGGTTCCACACCGCAGACGGGGTCGAGCTGCACGGCTGGTGGATCCCGCGCCGCCGGGCGCTGGGGACGGTGCTCTACCTGCACGGCTCGAGCGGCAGCATCGCCCACCAGGTGGGCGTGCTGGCCGGCTTCCGCCGCCTGCGGGTGAACCTGTTCGCGTTCGACTACCGCGGCTACGGCCGCAGCAGAGGCGAGCCGAGCGAGGCCGGCCTGTTTCTCGACGCTCGCGCCGCCTGCGACCATCTCGTCGAGTCGCTCGGCCAGCGGCCGCAGGAGCTGATCGTGTTCGGTCACTCGCTGGGCGGCGCGGTGGCGGTCGACTGCGCGCTTGATCGGCCGGCCGCCGGCCTGGTGGTGCAGTCGAGCTTCACCCAGATCCGCGACATGGCCCGCGCCAGCCACCCCAACCTGCCACTGCACTTGGTCGCCCGCAACCAGTTTCGCTCGATCGACAAAGTGGGCCGGCTGACGCTGCCCAAGCTGTTCATCCACGGCGGCAACGACGAGCGGGTGCCGCTCGAGCTCGGCCGGCGGCTGTTCGCCGCGGCGGCCGAGCCCAAGGAGTTCTACCTGGTCCCCCGGGCCGGCCACAGCGACATCCACCGGCACGGCGGCATGCGCTACCTGCGGCGCATCGCCCGTTTCCGCAGCCGGTGCCTGAGATCCTCGGCCGCGGTCCAGTGACATATTTCACAGCCGGCGTTTGAAGCAGGTCACAGCGTTCATCGGGTCCTCCCGGTACTTTTTAGGGCGTGGCAAGGGGCCATTCCTTAAACCGGGGGATCCAATGAAACTGTTCCACTCCGCTCTCGACCGTTCCTGGTCTCCAGCTCTGCTGACGGTTCTGGCGCTGGCTCTCGTTGCGGCCGCCTGCGGCGGCGGTGGCGGCGGCGGCCCGACCTCGCCGGGCGTGCTCAGCGACTCCCAGATCGAGTACACCTCCTTCTCGCTGGCCAACGACGCGCGATCGTCCAACCACGTGCAACCGATGCTGTCTCTCGAGCAGACGGTGACCGAGGTCGCTCGCGCCCACAGCGAGGCGATGCGCGACCACAACTTCTTCAGCCACAACGGCGTCGACGGCTCGCTCGCGACGCGGCTGCGGGCCGCCGGCTTGAGCTTCTCGGTGGCCGGAGAGAACCTGGCCAAGGTGACGGCCAGCGGCGATCCCGCCCAGCTCGCGCACAGCCAGTTCCTGCAGAGCCCGTCGCACATGGACACCATGCTCGACAGCCGGTTCCAGGTGGTGGGGGTGGGCGTCGCCCGCGCCGGCGACACCTTCTGGCTGACCCAGATCTACATCCGGCCGTAGGGCGCGCAGCGCGGGCGTGGTAGCTTGCTGCCGCGCCCGATGACGCTCTCCCGGCAGCCGCCCTCCTCGCCAGCTCCGGGCCCGCTCACCGCCAGGGCTCGCGGGGCGGCGGGCGCGGAGGGGCGATGAGCGACCCGGCCCGGCGGTATCTCGCCGCGGTCGTCCAGCTCAACAGCAGCTCGGACGCGGCGGCCAACTGGCGCCAGGCCGAACAGCTGTGCCGGCGGGCCGCGGCGGCCGGCGCCGCGCTGGTGGCGACCCCCGAGAACACCAACTTCCTGGGGCCGCACGAGCAAAAGGTACGGCTGGCCGAGAGCCTCGACGGCGCCACCTGCAGCCGGTTCGCCGAGCTCGCCGCCGAGCTGGGTGTGCACCTGCTGCTGGGCTCGTTCAACGAGCGGTCGGCCGAGGCCGGACGCTGCCACAACACCTCGGTGCTGTTCGGACCGGAGGGTGAGCGGCTGTCGGTCTACCGCAAGATCCACCTGTTCGACGTCGACCTCTCCGACGCGGTGCGGTTCACCGAATCGGCGACGGTGGCGCCGGGCGCCGAGACGGTGACGGTCGCCACGCCGCTCGGGCGGCTCGGCCTGTCGATCTGCTACGACCTGAGGTTCGGCGAGCTGTACCGGCGGCTGGTCGCCGACGGCGCCGAGCTGCTCACCGTGCCGTCGGCGTTCACCCTCACCACCGGACGGGACCACTGGCAGCCGCTGCTGCGCGCCCGCGCCATCGAATGCCAGGCCTGGGTGCTGGCGCCGGCGCAGTGGGGCCGCCACGACGACGAGGGGCTGCGCGAAAGCTACGGTCACGCCATGATCGTCGATCCCTGGGGGCAGGTGGTGGCGATGGCGCCCGACGGTCCGGGCCTGGCGCTGGCCGAGATCGATCTCGACGCCGTGACGCGGGTGCGGGCGGCGCTGCCGGTCGCCGCTCACCGGCGCCTGGACTGACCCGGACGTCCGGCCCTCGTTTGGTAATATCGACCGGCCCGCGGCGTCCGCCGGCCGGGCCCACGCCCCAGGTCAGCAACACCACATCCGGCTGCCGGCGTTGTCGCGTAGTTGTACATGGATCCACTCACAAGGAGGTAGGACTTGAGTAAGAAGACCACAACCGTGCTGGCTCTCGCGGCCGTGCTCGTGGCGGGCGTCCCGGCGCTCGCCGAAGAGGCCTACAAGGTCGACGCCGCCCACTCCCACATCGGCTTCACCGTGCGCCACTTCGGCATCTCCAAGGTGCGCGGCGAGTTCAACAGCTTCGACGCCGAGCTGAAGGTCGACGAGTCCGACCTGGCCAACTCGTCGGTCAAGGTCGAGATCGACACCGCCAGCATCGACACCGGCAACGAGCAGCGCGACAACCACCTGCGCAGTGACGACTTCCTGAACGCCGAGAAGTACCCCAGGATCGTGTTCGAGAGCAACAGCATCCGCGAGGCCGACGGCGGCTTCGAAGCGGTGGGCGAGCTGACCATTCGCGACCAGACGCGCGAGGTGGTGGTGCCGGTCGAGGTCGCCGGGCCGCTCACCGACCCGTGGGGCAACGTCCGCCTGGGCATCGAGGGCGAGCTCGAGATCGATCGCCAGGAGTACGGCGTGAGCTGGAGCCAGGCGCTCGACAGCGGCGGCCTGGTGGTCTCCGACACGGTGATCATCTCGTTCTCGATCGAGGCCATGCGGCCGCAGCAGGAGGAGGCCGAGGATTCGGAGGAGTCGGCCGAAGGCTGAGGCCGGGAGCGGGCTCGCGAGGGGAAACGGCCGGCCGCGCGCCGGCGCCGGCCGTTTCGTCTTGACGGCGTCGGCGCTCAGCGCCCCAGCAGCCGCGCCAGCACCTCGACCCCGCGCTCCACGCGGTCGGGCTCGACCGAGGTGAAGCACAGCCGCACGTGCTGCGGGTAGGGGCCGAAGCTGGGTCCTGGTGCGAGGAACAGCCCGTGGTCGACGCACTCTTCGAGCAGCCCGGCGAGGCCGCGCTCGCCGAGATGCCGGCCGACGTCGAGAAACAGGAAGGTGCTGCCCTCGGGAGGCTCGACCCCCAGCCGGGCGGCGGCGCGCTCGCCGAGCTCGCGGTAGCGCGCGCGCGCCTCGGCCAGCCAGTCGTCGGCGGCGCCCTCGAGCGCTCGCACCGCGGCGAGCTGGGAGGCGGTGGGAGTCGAATAGAAGGTGTGGGTGCTGACCTTGCGCAGCTCGTCCATCACCTCGCGGGGTCCGGCGACGTAGCCGCAGCGGTTGCCGGCCATGCCGTAGGCCTTGGAGAACGAGTGCACCGAGAAGGTGCGTTCGGGCGCCAGGCTGCGCAGATAGGTGTGCCGGCCGCGGTAGACGTAGTCCTCGTACACTTCGTCGGCCAGGATCCACAGGTCGTGGCGGCGCGCCCACTCGGCGGCCGCCTCGAGCCAGGAGGCGGGCACCAGGCGCCCGGTGGGGTTGTTCGGGCTGCTCAGGTAGACCGCCACGGTGCGCTCGCTGCGCTGCTCCTCGAGCAGCGCCACCGCCGCCTCCGCCGAACCGGCGGCGCCGACCAGCGGCACCGCCACCGGACGGCCGTGGAACGACCGCACGATTCCGGCGATCAGCGGCCAGTAGGGCGCCGCCAGCAGCACCTCGTCCCCCTCGTCCAGGATGGCGCCGGCGACCGCGCCGAGGGCGCCCGTGGCGCCCGCCGCAACCAGCACCTGGTCCGGCTCGCAGCCGACCCCGCTGCGCTGTGCCAGCCGCGCCGCGGTCAGCTCGAGCAGCCGGGGCAGACCGCGCGGCGAGGCGTAGCGGTGCATGCCGGGGTGCTGCTCGACCGTCAGGTCCTGCATGCGGCAGCCGGCGGCGGGCTCCATCCAGGTGTCGCCGACGTGGAGCGGGTAGGTCTCGCCCCGGTAGCTCGCCAGCCGGTGGGCCAGGCCCGAGAAGACCGAGCCGGACATGGCTCGGACGCTGGCGGAGACGCGGGGAGGACGGGGCAAGGCCGCTCCAATCTACCGTCGGCCTCCGGCTCCCGCAACCGCGCCGCCACGCGCCACGCGGGACCCGAGATCGGCGCGCGTCACCGGGAGGCCGGCGCCCCCGGGCCGGCGGCCGGGTGCCGGCCGCCGGCTGCGGTAGGCTCCCGCCATGCCCGTCGAGAGCCTGTACGAGCGGACGCTGGCCGCCGGCGGCCGGCCACCGGCGGCGCGGCCGCCCCGTGCCTCGGCGGCGGTGGTGCCGTGGCGGCGGGCGGCGGAGCGAGTCGAGGTTTTCTGGCTCAAGCGCTCCTCGGAGCTGCGCTTCATGGGCGGCTGGTACGCCTTCCCGGGCGGCGGCCTGGACCGCGCCGACCGCCGGCTCGGGCTGGCAGGGGAGCCCGCCGGAGCGGCCGGCGCGCCGCCGGCCAGTGCCATGCCGCCTGCGGTGCTGGCGGGGGTCGACGAGCTGGGACCGGTGCTGCCGGAAGGCCTGACGGCGTGCGCGGTGCGCGAGCTGTTCGAGGAGACCGGTGTCTGGCCAGGCGCGGAACGGTGGCCGGCCGGCCGGCGCCGCTGGCTGTCGGCGGCGCGGCGACGGCTGCTGGCGGGTGAGCTGGGCTTCGCCGAGCTGGTGGCCGAAGCACCGGCGGCGCCCGATCCGTCGCGGCTGGTCTACGCCGGCCGCTGGCTGACGCCGCCGCTGGGTCCGCTGCGCTTCGACAACCGGTTCTTCCTGCTCGAGTGGGACCGCGCGCTGCCGCTGCAGCCGGAGGTGATCCCGGGCGAGGCCGAGCTCGGCGAGTGGATCGACCCGGCGGTGGCCCTCGACCGCTGGCGAGCGGGTGAGCTGCTCACCGCGCCGCCGATCCTGCACCTGCTCGACGTGCTGGCCAGCGCAGGCCCGGAGTCTGGGCTCTCCCGGCTGCGCGAGCCGGTCGAGGCCAACCTCGGCCCGCACCGGCGTGTGGAGTTCAGCCCCGGGGTGGTGCTGTTTCCGCTGCCGACGCCGACGCTGCCGCCGGCGACCCACACCAACACCTACCTGCTGGGTACCAGGCAGGCGGTGCTGGTGGACCCCGGCTGTCCGGACGAAGGCGAGCTGGAGCGCCTGGTCGAGGCGCTGGAGGCGGCGCACGCCCGGCTCGGCCGCCGCGTGGTCGCCATCTGGCTGACCCACCATCACCGCGACCACGTCGGCGGCGTGGAGTGGCTGCGCCGGCGGCTGGGCTGCCCGGTGCTCTGCCACCGCGATACGGCCAGGCGGCTCGAGCCGCTCGGGATCGCAGCCGACGGTGAGCTGATCGACGGCCAGCGGGTCGAGCTGGGTGACGATCCGCCGTTCACCCTGCGGGTGGTGCACACGCCGGGGCACGCGCCGGGGCACCTGTGCTTCTTCGAGGAGCACCGGCGGACGCTCGTCGCCGGCGACATGGTGGCCGGGCTGGGCACGCTGGTGATCGACCCGCCGGACGGCGACATGGAGCTGTATCTCGCCTCCCTCGACCGGCTGGCGAAGCTCGAGCCGCGGGTGATCTTCCCGGCCCACGGGCCGGTGCTGGCCCAGGCGGTGGCCCACCTGCGCGGCTACCGGCGCCACCGCCTGTGGCGCGAGGGCCGGGTGCTGGATGCCTGGAGGTCGGGCCTGCGGCGGCCCGCCGAGATGCTCGCCGCGGTCTACCCCGATCTGGCCGAGGGGGCCGGTCCGCTGGCCGAGCGCCAGATCGAGGCCCACCTGATCCGCCTGGCCGCGCTCGGCCGGCTCGAGCCCGCGCCCGCCGGCGGCGGGTCGTGACGGCGCGGCGACGAGCCATGGAACCCGGCCACGAGATCGACTACCAGCGGCTGGTCGCCGAGGCGCTGGTGGGGGTGGTGCGCCGAGTGCTGGCTGCGGTGGCGGAGGACGGGCTGCCGGCGGCGCACCACTTCTTCCTGACCTTCGCTACCGAAGCCGCCGGGGTCGAGATGCCGGAAGCGCTACGGCAGAGCTACCCGCGCGAGATGACCGTCGTCCTCCAGCACCGCTTCTACGACCTGGTGGTCGACGACGACGGCTTTGCCGTGACCCTCGAGTTCGGTGGCCGGGCCGAGCGGCTGAGGGTCCCCTGGCCGGCGCTCACCGCCTTCGTCGACCCGGCGGCGGAGATCGGCTTCCGCTTCGGCCCGGAGGCCGCCGAACCCGGAGGCGACCCGGAGCGAGCCGGCGGCCCAGCCCCGGGCGCCGACAGCCCCGAGAGCGCCGACAACCGGGAAAGCGCCGACAACGTGGTGCCGCTCGACCGGTTCCGCCGGCCGCGGGACGGCTAGCCCGACCTTCTCACCGGGCCGCCGCTGCCTGTCCGGAGGCACCTGAATCTGCACGGCTTGCCTTGTTCGGGCCTCCGCGACGTGATTCGAGTACGCCTGCGGTGCCCTCCGGCGGCAAGTCGCGGATCTTCAGGCACCTGCGGCCACTCGCCGAGCGGCTCGGTGAGAAGGTCAAGCCAGCGGTGAGCGCGCGGCCGGCGGGCCGGTGCGTCCGAACGAAGGCCGCTACCAAATAAAGAGGGCGGGCGCCGCGAGGGCGCCCGCCCGGTGAAGCATTTGGAGGACAACGCCCAGAGAGAAGTCGCCTGAGGGTCGGAGCAGGCCTTGCGCCGGGTGGCGCCGCTTTCCTCCGGCCCTGGGAATTGGGGTCGGTCGGAAGATCAGCGACGGCGCTGCCCTCCAGTAACCTAGTAGCCTGGGGGGCCCGAAAGCTGACAATTTTTTTTGGTACAGGGGTCCGCCCGGTCTCCGCGGCTGGCCCCGAACGGTTAGATAGGCCAACCGCGGCGGGCTTTTTCTCGGGCTCCGCCGCCGGTCCGTCGGCCCGCGGGCCGATTCGCGGCTCAGCGGCCGCGGGCGGTGGCCAGCACCGCCCGGGCGTCGAGCAGGACCGCCTCGTCCTCGAGCAGTGTTGCGGGCCGGGGCGGCTCCGCCAGTAGCCCGTCGAGCAGCGCCAGCGCCTCGCCGCGCGCCGCCGGCCTGAAGCGCAGCAGCGCGTCGGCCAGGTACAGCCGGTTGAGCGGCTCGCCGGGTGCCAGCTCGACGGCGCGCCGTAGCCAGTCGACCGCCAGGTCGCGGTCGATCCAGCCGGTGACGAACGGGATGCGCGGCGCCTCGCTGTGCAGGCGCCCCAGGATCCGGTAGCCGCCGGCCGCTTCGTAGCTCTCGTCGAGCTGCGCCACCAGCTCGGCATACCGCCGCACCTTGCCCACCACACCCCGTCGCGCGGCGGCCATCGCCCCCGAGGTCTCGCCCCACAGGCCCCAGTGGGCGGCACCCCAGAAGTAGAGCGCCGCGGCCTGCCTGCGGTCCGGCAGGGCGCCGGCCAGCTCCTCGGCCTCCAGGGCTTCGAGCCGCCGCCGGCCGCCGAGTGGCGCGGCGAGCCGCTCCAGCCCGTCCTCGGCCAGATCGCGGCCGGTGGCGTAGGCGGCGCGGCGCTCGGTCTGTGAGTCGCTGGCGAAACGGCCCTGGAAGTAGAGCGCGCGCAACAGCAGCTCGCGTACCTCCCAGGCGTGCGGCGCGGCGGCCAGGGCCGCGGTGTAGGCCTCGACGGCCTCGCCGATCGGTCGCGGGTCGGCCGCCAGCGCCTGGCGTCCCTCGGCCCGGCGCTGCCAGGCCCGCGCCGCCCGCTCCACCAGTTCTGCCGGGGGCTCGCCGCCGGTGGCCTGCGCCACCGCGCAGGCCAGAAGCGCGAGCCCGACCCCTGCGGCCAGACGCCGCGTCGCGGCGGCCAACGGCGGCCGGCCGACGGCACGGCACCGCCGCCGGCAAGGGGGCGCGTCATGGGGCTGGGGCGGCATCCGTTCTCGGGGGGGCGAGGCCGAGTCTAGCCGGCACCGTCGTCCCGCTTGGGGCGGTCGCCCGGCGCGGTGTACCCTGAGTGGTGGCCCGAGCGATCCGCGCCGGTGCCGGCCCCGGCCGGCCGCAACCGTCGGACCGGCCGTCCACCAGTGGCGGAGGCGGCGATCGCCCCAGGGCCGCCGCGGTCGAGGTCGCCGTCCGGCGCGCGTCCGGCCGCTGGCTGGCGGCGCTGGCGCTGCTGGCCGCCGCGCCGGCGCCGGCGGCTCCCGAGCCGGCGCTGCCGACCCTGGTGCTGGCGTTCGACTGCGTGCCGTACGAGGAGGCCGCGCGGCTGGCCGCACCGGCCGGCGGCGGGCGGCCGGCGTTCGCCGGCATGCCACCGCCGGTACCGCTGGTCAGCAGCTTTCCGTCCACCACCAGCGTGGCGTTCGGTGGCATCCTCGAGCCGCTCGGGCTGGCCCGCTCGCCGGGCTACGAGGCGCGTTTCTTCGACTGGCAGCGCCGCCGGGTGCGCGGCGGCATGCCGTGGAGCTACTACCGGATCGGCTTCCACTGGCGCGACTTCTTCGACTGGAACCGCGCCAACCCGCTGCGCCGGATGGCGTCGGCCCTCAGACCGCAGCGCGCCAGCCTGGCCTGGTTCGCGCGCGCCATCGACGCGTTCCTGGCGTCGCGCGAGCCCCTGTTCTTCGCCTACAACGGCGCCACCGACACGCTGGCCCACCTCGAAGGACCGGACGCCCTCGGCCGGCTGCTGGCCGAGCTCGAGCCGGTGATCGAGCGAGCCCGGCGCCGCCGCCCTTTCCACCTGGTGATGTTGTCCGATCACGGGCTGGCGGGCGGAGCGCCGCTGGTCAACGCCTGGCGGCCGGTCAGGCGCGCGCTCGGCGAGGCCGGCTTCCGCTACCGCCGGCGACTGCGGCGCCCGCGCGACGTGGCGCTGACCCCGTTTGGCCTGGTCTCCAGCTTCGAGCTGTACAGCCGGGCCGAGGAGGCGGCGGCGGTGGCGCGGGCGGTGGCGGCGGTGCCGGGAGTCGACCTGTGCGTGCGCCGCGACGGCGAAGGCTTTACGGTCACCGGCGCCGCCGGCGAGGCTGCTTTCCGGCGCCGGCAGACGCCGGCCGGCGTCGAGTGGCACTACCGGACCGGCGGCGGCGATCCGCTGGGCTACGCCGGTATCGGCGACGGCCGCTGGCACAGCGACCGGTACTGGTTCGAGCAGACCGCCGGGCACCGCTACCCGGACGCCCTGCACCGCCTCGCCCGCAGCTTCGATCTGGTGGAGAACCCGGCCTCGGTGCTGTGCTCGCTGGACGACGGCTACATGTTCGGCGCCAGCAAGACGGCATTCCTGTCGCGGCTGACCGGCAGCCGGCTGCGATGGACCCACGGCGCGCTGGCGCGCGACGCCACGCTCGGCTTCCTGTGGTCCGACGATCCGCGCCTCGCGCCGTCCGGCGCGCAGCGCTTCGATCGCGCCCTGGCGCCGCTCGCCGGCCGCTGAGCGGGCGGGGCGGCTTGGACCCGCCGCGCCCCGGCGCAGTATGATGGTAGATCGCCGCCGGCCCGCCGCCGGCTCCCATCCATGAGCGTCGAGACCCCAGCTCCGTCCGTGCCGCCGGTCGCCGCCGGCGAGCCGGAGGAGCGCGACCGCAAGGCCGAGCACATCGACCTGGCGCTCGACCGCCGCATGCAGGTCGCGGGCAGCTACTTCGAGGCCTGGGAGCTCGAGCACTGCGCCCTGCCGGAGATCGACTACGCGGCGATCGACACCTCCACCAGCTTCCTGGGACGGCAGCTGGCGGCGCCGCTGCTGATCTCCTGCATGACCGGCGGCACCGAGGAGGCGACCCGCATCAACCGCAACCTGGCGCGGGCCGCGGAGCAGACCCGCATCGCGCTGGGCGTCGGCTCGCAGCGCAAGGCGATCGAGGACCCGTCGCTGGCCGGCAGCTTCCGGGTGCGCGACCTGGCTCCGTCGGTGCCGATCCTGGCCAACCTCGGGGCGGTGCAGCTCAACTACGGCTTCGGCCTCGCCGAATGCCGCGCGGCGGTCGAGATGATCCAGGCCGACGCGCTGGTGTTCCATCTCAACCCGCTGCAGGAGGCCATCCAGCCCGAGGGCCAGTGCGACTTCTCGGGTCTGGCCGACAAGATCGCGGCGGTGGCCGCCAAGCTCGAGGTGCCGGTGATCGTCAAGGAGATCGGCAGCGGCTTGTCCGCCGACACCGCGCTGCGGCTGCAGCGGGCCGGCGTGTCGATCTTCGACACCGCCGGCGTGGGTGGCACCAGCTGGGCGCGGATCGAGGCCGAGCGCGCCGCCGACCTCGATCTCGGCGAGCTGTTCGCCGACTGGGGCGTGCCGACGCCGCGCTCCATCCGCGAGCTGGCGGCGATCCCGGGTCTCACGGTGATCGGTAGCGGCGGTGTTCGCAACGGCATCGACGTGGCCAAGGCGGTGGCGATGGGAGCCGATCTGGTGGGCGTGGCGCAGCCGTTCCTGGCCGCCGCCGCCCGCTCGGCCGAGGCGGCGGCGGCGCGCGCCGAGCGCATCGCGCGCGAGCTGCGGATCGCCATGTTCTGCGTCGGCGCCGCCGACCTGGCCGCTCTGGGCGGGGCTCGGCTGCGGCGGCGGAGCGAGAGGTGGTGAGGTGAGCCAGGCCGAGCCCAAGCTGGACCGGGTGGAGGAGCTGGTCCGCCAGCTGGTGGAGGGCCGGCTCCGGCTGCACCAGCTGCCGCGCGATCTGGACGCGGTCGAGGCCGCCGAGGTGCGCCGCCGGGCGCTCGAGGCGATGAGCGGGGCGCGGCTGGCCGACACCGGCAGCTACACGCTCGACGCGGCGCGTGCCGCCAGCCGGCACTGCGAGAACTTCATCGGCATCAGCCAGGTGCCGGTCGGCGTGGCGGGGCCGCTGCGCATCCGCGGCCGCCACGTCGAGCCCTCGGAGTCGATCTACGTGCCGCTGGCCACCACCGAGGGGGCGCTGATCGCCAGCGTCGCGCGCGGCTGCCGGGCCATCGAGGCGGCGGGCGGCGCGGTGGTGCGGGTCGAGGACGTCGGCATGACGCGGGCGCCGGTGTTTCGCACCCGCGGCCTGGAGCAGACCGAGCAGTTCCTGGCCTGGCTGGCCGACAACGAGGAGCGCATCCGGGAGGTGACCGAAGGCACCAGCCGCTACCTGCGGCTGTTCGAAGTCAAGACCCAGGCCATCGGCACCTCGATCTACGTGCGCTTCCGCTTCGCCTCCGGTGATGCCATGGGCATGAACATGGCGACCATCGCCTGCGACCGGGTGGTGCGCGAGCTGATCGAGCCCGAGACCGGCGTGCCGTGCATCGCGCTGTCGGGCAACTACTGCGTCGACAAGAAGCCGTCGGCGATCAACTTCCTCGAGGGACGCGGCAAGCGGATCCGCGCCGAGGTGACGCTGTCCGAGAAGCTGCTCGCGCGTCACCTCAAGACCAGCGGCGCGGCGCTGATCGAGGTGCAGTACCGCAAGAATCTGCTGGGCTCGATCGCCGCCGGCGCGATGGGCTCGAACGCCCACTTCGCCAACGTGCTGGCGGCGTTTTTCATCGCCACCGGCCAGGACGTGGCGCAGGTGGTCGAGGGCTCGATGGGGGTCACCTGCGTCGAGCCGGCGGAGGGCGGCGGCGTGCTGGCCTCGACCTTCCTGCCCGACGTGCCGCTCGGCGTGGTGGGCGGCGGCACCGCGCTCGCCACCCAGCGCGAGGCGCTGGCGCTGCTCGGCACCGAGGCCGACCCCGAGCGCCCGGGCGCCGGCTCGCTGCGGCTGGCGGAGATCCTCGGCGCCACCGTGCTGGCCGGCGAGCTGTCGCTGCTGGCGGCGTTCACTTCGGGCGACCTGGCGGGAGCGCACGAGCGGCTGGGCCGCGGCAAGGGCTCCGAGTAGCGGTCGCGAGGGCGCGTCGACGGTGGTTGCGGTCTCCGCACCCGGCAAGCTGATCCTGATGGGCGAGCACGCCGCGGTCTACGGCCTGCCGGCGGTGACCGCCGCCATCGGCCTGCGGGTGACGGCGCGTCTCGAGGCGGCCGCCGGGCCCGGCCTCGAGCTGGAGCTGCCCGACCTCGGCCACCGCCAGCGGCTCGGCTGGTCCGAGCTGCGGCGGGAGGCCGAGGCCGCCCGCCGGCGCTGGCAGGCGTTCGACGCCGGCGGGCCGTTCGAGCGCGATCCCGATCCGGCGTCGCTGGTGCGGGTGGCGGTGGGCGAGACGCTCGACGAGCTGGCGCCGGCCGAGCCGCCGCCAGCGCGGCTGCGGGTCGACTCCGAGCTGCCGGTCGGCAGCGGCCTCGGCTCGTCGGCGGCGGTGGCGGTGGCGGTGATCGCCGGCGTCCTGGCGTGGAGCGGTGCTCAGGCCGGTCACCAGAGGGTGGCCCGGCTGGCGCTCGAGGTGGAGCGGCGCCAGCACGGCCGGCCGTCGGGGGTCGATCACTCGACCGTGCTGCGCGGCGGGCTGCAGTGGGCGCGGCGCGGCGCGGCCGGCGGGCTCGAGCTCGAGCCGCTGGTGGCGTCGGCGGGGCTGCTCGCCCGCTTCCGGCTGTACGACTCGGGCGCCCCGGCCGAGGGCACCGGCACGGTGGTGGCGGCGGTGGCCGACCGCCGGCGGCGGGATCCGGCCGCCTTCGACCGCACGCTCGAGCGGATGGAGGCCGCCACCCTGGCCTTCCGCGAGGCGCTGTCGGCGCCGGCCGAAGCCGCAGCGCCGGTAACGCCGATCGCGCAGTTCGAGCGCTGTCTGGAGGCGATCGGGGTCGTGCCCGACCCCGTCCGCCGGGCGGTCGAGCGGCTCGAGGCCGCCGGCGGTGCGGCCAAGGTGTCGGGTGCCGGGGCTCTCACCGGCACCGCCGCCGGCTGCATCCTGGGTTTCGACGTCGGCGACGAGGCCTGGCTGTCGGAGCTCGCCGGCTGCCGGGCGCTCGACACCACCCTCGGCGGCGAGGGTCTGCGGCGGGAGGCGGCATGAAGGCCACCGCCGAGGCGGCGCCCAACATCGCCTTCATCAAGTACTGGGGCGCCCGCGACCTGGCGGCCGGCGTGCCGCTCAACCCGTCGCTGTCGATGACCCTCGACCGCTGCCGCGCCCGCACCACGGTCGAGGAGCTGGCGGGGGCGGCCGACGACCGGGTCGAGCTGGCCGGGGCCGACGGCGGGCTGGCGGCGGCCGGCGACGAGTTCGCGGCCGGCGTGCGGCGCCACCTGACGGCGCTGCGCGCCTGGGCCGGCAGCGACCGGCGGTTCCGGGTCGCCACCCGCAACAACTTCCCGACCGGCGCCGGCATCGCCTCCTCGGCGGCCGGCTTCGCGGCGCTGGCGACGGCGTTCGTGGCCGCGGTCGGCCGCCGGGCCGAGGCCGCCGAGCTGTCGCGGTTGGCCCGGGCGAGCGGCTCCGGCTCGGCGGCGCGCTCGGTGCTGGGCGGTTTCGTGCGCTGGCCGGCCGCCGGCGGCGACGACGAGGCGCCGGCCGAGCAGCTGGCGCCGGCCGAGCACTGGCCGCTGTGCGACCTGATCGTGGTGGTGGACAGCGGCGAGAAGGCGGTGTCGTCGCGCGAGGGCCACCGGCGGGCGCCCACCAGCCCCTACTTCGAGCGCCGCCAGGCCGCCTTGGTGGAGCGCCTGCGGCAGGCCGAGCAGGCGGTGGCGGCGCGCGATCTCGAGCGCCTCGGCCCGGTGCTCGAGGAGGAGGCGGTCGACCTGCACCTGATCGCCATGTCGTCGCGGCCGCCGATCTTCTACTGGCGGCCCGAGAGCCTGACGGTGATCGAGGCGGTGCGCGACCTGCGGCGCCGCGGCCTGGGGGTCTGGTTCACCATGGACGCCGGCCCCAACGTCCACGTGCTGTGCGAGCCGCGCGACGAGCCCGAGGCGGCGGCGGCGTTCGAGTCGCTGCGGCCGGCGGTGGAGCGGGTGGTGCGCGACCGGGTGGGCGCGGGCCCCGTGCTGCTCGAGGAGGCGCTGTTTTGACCCCGCCCGCGATCACGCTGGTCAAGCTGGGCGGCAGCCTGA
>JBFGNS010000026.1:0-35868 GCA_041574955.1 Thermoanaerobaculia bacterium
CCGGCCTGGTGTTCGTCAACGTGGCGTCCGAGTTCCGGAGCCGGCTCGAGCGGCACGGCATCCGCGATGGCGAGGGCATCGTGATGCGTTGGTTCCCCGGGCTCGATCGGGCGGTGGAGTGGTGCGAGGACCAGATCCTGCTCGCCCGCGGTTTCGACCTCGAAGAGCCTCACGTTGCGCTCGCCGATAGGCTCGCCAGATCCCTGGTGTCGGACGAGACTCCCAAGCTGATGGGCTACCTGGAGCGCATGGACGTCGCGGCAGGGCATCTGCTGATGAGCCAGGACGATCCGCCCGACGACGTCTACCTGATCGAGACGGGCAGGGTCACGCTCGAGCTGGAGCTGGTGGACGGCCAGACGGTCCGCCTGCTCACCTCCGGTGCCGGCTCGGTGGTGGGGCAGGAGGAGCTCTACGTCGGCACCTCACGCACCGCCTCGGCCATCACCGAGACGCCTTGCACGCTGTACCGCTTGTCGGCCGGTGCCCTCCACCGCCTGGAGGTCGACCAGCCGCGCCTCGCCATCGCGCTCCACCACTTCATGGCGCGCACACTCACCGAGCGGCTCGCGGCCCTTCGGCGGCGGCTGCAGAGCCTGGCGGTCGGCGAGACCTCGTCTCGGAGCTCGATGGGAGGGGGTCCGGCAGCGGGAGGCGGTGGATGATCGAGCCGCAACGAAGAGAGGCACCAGGCGGCGCAGAAGAGGAGGTCCGTGGGGCACCTCTCCTGGGGATCCAAGCCGAGCTCAGCCCGGCTTTCCCTTGAGCGCGTAGGTCTCCCAACGACCGGCGTGCTTCCCGAGGCTCGTCCATTCCGATTCCGGGGCCGCCATCTCATACTGGTACTCGCGTCCGCGTCTCCGGACCCGAACCGATTTGACCCTGAACTGATACACCGCCTTCGGAAGACCCCGAGCCGCGTACGTCCCCTCTGGGGCGGTGGGAGCTGTACCACGGGGAAGCGGTCTCCAACCGCTCGTCGGCTTGAAGGCTCTGCCTTCCGGCTGCAAGACCCTGTACTCCCCGACCACCTCGGCGCCGGCGACCGGCTCGCCCCTCGCGTTCTCGACCCGTACGTAGAGGACGCCCTTCTCCTTGGGAGGAGATCCGTTCTTTAGGCCGAGGCCCACCTTCACCTGCGCCGGCTGATCCTGCACCCGTGTGGGCCGTGCGACGGTCTTCGTCGACTGCAGCACGCCCGTCAGAGAGTGCCGCTCGACGCTCGTCACCCGGAACGTGAAGGAGTCTTCTACCTCGATCGGCGCCGACAGGACCGTCGGCCCACCCGCCACGATCACCGCCGTTCGTCGCGGGCCGCTGTCGTCGGCGTCGGCGGTGAACATCCCCGTCACCTCGGCCCCGTCGGCCCCCTCGATCGTGACCGCGGCCGATGCCGTGATTCTCCGTCTCTCGGCCACTACTCGTAGCTCAGGACGATGTCGGTGACGTTCGCGATGTCGAGCGTCTGGGTCCTCTGCCCCGTCAGCACATACGGCTGCTTGCCCGCCTCGTCCCTGGTGATGCTCGTGACCGTGAACTCGAGGGCTGTCGTCGCCTCGATCTGAGCCGTCAGCGTTGCGGTGCCGTCTCTCGAGATCTTCGCCGGCTCTGCGTGACTCTCCTTCTTGCCGGTCTTGAAGGTCCCTCGTATCCAGGCCCCCCCGCGGGCGCCCGAGATCTTCACCTTCGCCGTCGCCATCTTGGCCATCACCGACCTCCTATCCGTAGCTGAGCTCCGTGATCGAGACATGGACCGGGCCGTCCAGAGCCCTTTCGTCTTCCCCGCGTGGCCCCCGCATGGCCGGGGGCGGATCGAGGCTGTCCGCCACACTCCGCGACCAGAGAAAGCTCAAGCCGAGCCCCAGGCGCAACGTGTCGAGCCAGGCCTGCTGGCCGTCGGCGATCGCCTCCGCCGGCCCGTACCGGCCCCGGGCGATCTTCTCGATCGTCACGGCGGAGCGCCGGAGCTGGCGCTCCCACGCCGCGCGGTAGAGCTCGGCGCCCTCCGAGATCGTCTGCTCGCGGTCCATGAGCCGTCGCGACGCAGGCTAACACCAGATCGCGCAGGTGCGCCGCCCCGAAGAGTCCCCTGAGATCTCCAGTCTCTTCGACGGGATCGGACTCCCGCATCCGTCCTGTCCAGTCGATGGGCTCGAAGATCGCGCGGCTTCTGCGGCCCAAGACCGCCCGCCGGCGGTCTTGCGAGCTCAGTGCTGCTGGCTCCTCGGCGGTACATCTGTGGTAGGAAGACCTCGGCACAGTCAACAGTGTGGCCGTCCATGACGCGGCGCCGATCGGCCGAGAATCGTGGGCGCTGGCCGTCCGGGTTTCCGGGGCCGCCGGCTGGGAGAGCTGGACGGATCGCACGAAGCAGAAAGGAGCTGTATCGGATGGATATCGAGCGACGCTTGCGGTGCAGTGCTCTGGTAGCGCTTCTGCTGCTGACCTCAGTTCCCCTGGCCGCTCAGGCCCCCGTCACCTACCAGGTGAACCCCGCCGAGGTGGTGCGCTTCCTGAGCGACGTCGGGTTCAGCGGTGCCACCCTGGACGAGGATGGGGACGTGGACGTCAGGATGCAGGACTACGATGTCCTGATCCTCGTCGGCTCCTCGAACGGGAGGTACCTGCTGGCAAAGTTCGCCATCACCGGCAGCAAGGGAACGATGGCGATGATGAACGAGTGGAATCGGACCCACAAGTACTCGCGTGCCTATATCGATGTCGACGGGGATGCGATGCTCGAGAGCGATCTGAACCTCGAGGGCGGGGTGACCGCCGAAACCATCAAGGCCTTCCTACGGACCTTCGACTTGTCGCTCCGGGAGTTCATCCAGACGATCTCGTGAAACCCTGCGGCGACTCGGAGGGTTCCGGGGCTGCTTCCGGCTTCGCGCTCTAAGAGATAGGTGCGTCCCGTTCTCGCTCCCCGGACCTCCCGAGCTTGGCGCGGAAGATGATCTTCCTCAGGGCGTCGACGGTGTCTGACACCGGATCGGCGGTGCTCCGCGGCCAGTAGCGGGTGTGGGATCGGAGCTTTCGCTCCCAGCGGCGGTGGCGGACGGGGAATGTCCCGGGCAGTCGATTGTCCACACCCCACCCGAACGACGACGGGATCTCTCCGGAGAGGGCGTCGCCCCTGAAGAAGAGATTGGTCCACTTGGTCACGGCAAAGTGCGCGGCATGGTGCAGCACCCGGCTGCCGTCCGCGTTGTCGAACCAGTATGCGTCGCTGTCCTCGTCCAGGACCGGCGGGCAGGTCGGTAGCTCGCGCTGTTGGGTTCTGTCGTCCAGCTCGTCTCCCGAGCTCGCGAGCAGTATGTCGGCATAGGTCATCGGGCTTCCCAGGGTGACGAGATCGCTGATCCGCCACGGGCAGTCTCGAGGCAGGGATGCGAACAGGACGTCCTGCGCCTTGCGGTAGCCCGCCGGGTCTCCGGACCTCCTGTCGCCGGCCTGCCGAAGCTTGTCGAGTGCCGCGAATGCCTCTGTGCCCGGCTCGAACGGGATGCGCTCGTTCACCTCGGCCCAGTAGAACCTCAGGAGGTCGTACGCAATGATGCTCCCGAGACTGTGGCCGATCACGAGGATGCGCTCGTACTTGGGCCCGCCGTTGTCGCGAGCTCTGTGCAAGCCATGCAGGATTTTCACGCCGTCGCGGCGAATCGCCTGGCGCTCGGCCACATTGCCGGGCGCCGGGTTCAGATAGCGGGCGGCATCGCCCACCCAGTACAGCATCGGAGCCGAAGCGACGGCGGCCAGCACGGTCAGAACGAGCGAACCGGCCGCGGCGATCGTCAGGACTGTCTCGACTTCGGTCCACAACGCGGCAGTGGTGATCAACCGAATGACGACGAGGGTCACGAGGAGGAGAGCGGTGACGCCCAGCAGCATGAGGGTCGCCCACGACACGAGCCAGATCTTTCGCAGACGTTTCGGCACCGCGCCGTAGGAAGCCCGTAGCAGTCGCCAGGCCCAGCCACGGATGTGGCGAGATGTCGTGTCTCGCAGCCGGAAAGCCCAGTAGTACTCGAAGAAACAGGTCTTCTCGGTGACCTCGACCGGCTCGCCCTTGTCTGTGACCCGGGATGTCTTCCGCTCACTCGTGAGCCGACGCAGCTCGAACGACCGCGAGAGATCGTCGGGCTTGCTCCTGTAGTCCCGGTTGCCGACCAGCGCCAAGACGAAGCTGCGCAGGGTCGACATCGGCTCCTGCTCGCCGATGCCGTGAATCAGCAGCACGGCTTGCCGGCAGACGGGCTCGGACCGCGGAGTGGGCGCGCCGGCGCGGAAGCTACCTTGTCCCCTGTTGGTGGGCACTGGCGCTACCTCCTTCCGAGCCATGGCGCATGGCTCCCGACTGCCACATATTCTGCGGCAGGCTCCCGGTCCCGGCAATCTATCAACGGAAGAAGATGTCTATATCTTCGGGTATAGCCGGGAGTCGGCTCCGGGGGCCCGGGCCGGTTAAGGTGCAGATCCAGCAGCGGGCTTGCCGAGGCGGCGGGGTGGGGAGGAGCGCCCTGGAGAGGCCGCCAGTCTGCTGCTGGGAAGCCGTGATGCAACCCCGGTGATTGCTCTCGGTCCTCGGCGCCCTTAGGATCGAGCCAAACGCCACGGTGGGAGGGCACATTCTGGAGGAACCCCGAGCCGGGAGGGACGACGCAATGGAATTCGATCTCGTCTTTGAAGGTGGCGGCGCGAAGGGCTCCGTCTTCGTGGGTGCGCTGGAGGCGTTCGAGGAGCGCGGGCACACGGCGCGGCGCATCATCGGGACCTCCGCCGGCGCCATCACGGCGACCTTGATGGCGGCCGGATACAAGGCGGAAGAGCTGCGCACGGCCGTTAAGGGCAAGACGGACGGCAGGTCCCCGTTTTCGACGTTCATGGATGCGCCGGAACGAGGGATCTTCAAGGATCGGGATCTCGAAGAGAGCCTGACCTACGCCATCCTCGAAGAGGTCGACCTGCCGTGGATACCCGGGATGGCGAGAGGCCTGATCGACCGGACCATCCTCGACCTCCTGCTGGGCGTGGACGTCTACCGCAAGTTCTTCTCCTTCATCGAACGGGGCGGCCTCTACGCGGGAGAGGCGTTTCGCGTCTGGTTCACGAAGATGCTCGATGACAAGAGCCCCGGCCTCGGCCAGGCTACCCTGCGGAGCTTCCGCGACAGGACCCGCGACAGGACCCGGAGCGAGCTCTCGCTGGTGGCCTCGGACACCGAGTGGAAGAAGATGCTGGTCCTGAACCACCGGACGGCTCCGGACTGTCCCGTGGCATGGGCCGTTCGGATGTCGATGAGCATTCCCTTCCTGTGGCAGGAGGTGAAGTGGGACCCGGACTGGGGTCCGTATCAGGGCAAGGCCATCGACGACCACACGATCGTGGATGGCGGCGTGCTGTCGAACTTCCCGATCCACTTGCTGGCGTCCCGGGATCCCGACGTCGTCGAGATCATGGGGGATAAGGACCCGGATGCCGTGCCCACGCTCGGCCTGCTGATCGACGAGACGCGGGAGGTCGCGGGTGCGGAAGATCAGGAGAGCGGGAGCGACGGCGCCCTGGAGGGCGGAGCAGGCAAGGCGGCGGGCGAAGGCAGGGCCGGCGGCGAAAGAGAGGGAAAGCCGTCCCTCGAGCTGCGTAACCTGCGGACCGTCAAGCGCATCGGCCGGCTGGTCGATACGATGACCAACTCGCACGACTCGCACGCCATCAAGGCCCACGCCAGGCAGATCTGCAGACTGCCGGCCAAGGGCTACGGCACCACGGAGTTCGACATGGACCCCGGTAGGCAGGATCTTCTGATCGCGGCAGGCAAGAAGGCGATGGAGGAGTACCTGGACGGCCTGACCTTCAACCTGACGGAGGCGAGCCGGTATGCGAAGTGGTCGCCGGCGGCGCTACGGAGCGCGATTCAAGAGGGCACGCTCGAAGGCGAGGGTGGCGGGCACCACCCCTACGAGATCAAGCAGACCCAGCTGGCGCAGTGGATGGCGCAAAGGTCCACCGACCTACTCGAACCGGAGCAGTAGGACCCCTCCCAGGATCAGCGCGGCGGCGATGATCAGGCAGGCCCAGATCTGCGCCAGCCGGGTCGACCAGCGGTGGGGGAAGAAGGTGGCGACGGCGAACGGCAGCAGCGCCAAGGCGACCGCGCCGCGGGTCATCGCGAGACGCGGCTCGGCGCCTTCGAGCTGGACGTGGATCATCATGAACAGCGCGGTCAGCACGAACAGGGCGGACCTCACCAGGTCCGGGCGGCGCACCATGTCGTAGAGGTAGACCCCGCCGGCCATGCACAGGAACGGGTAGATGGGCAGCCAGTACCAGCCGAAGATCCACTCGCTGCGGACGACGGACGAGGTGACGATCAGGAAACAGACGGCCGCCACCGCGGGCAGCTCGTCGCGCGGGGCGGCGTAGACGACGGCCAGCCAGAGCCAGAGGATCCAGCCCAGGGCAAACGGCAGCGACTCGTGGACGAGCTTCGCGTCGGTCAGGAAGCGCCACGCCGAGTCGAACGCGGGGACCTGGTCCGACTGCCCTCGAACGATTCCCCAGAAGAGGTCGAAGTCGACCCACGACCCCCAGGCGAAATAGAGGGCGAAGATCGCGCCGGCGACGGCGGCGACGGTCAACCCCTCGCGCCAGCGCTTGTGCCGCAGCCAGACGTAGGGCACGAGCGCCAGCGCGACGACGCCGATCTCCTTGCTCCATCCGGCCAGACCCGCGGCCAGCGCCGCCGCCCACATCCAGGCCCTCTTGCCGGTGTCCAGATGCTGCAGCGCCGCGGCCAGGCCCAGCAGGACGAACAGGCCCACCAGGATGTCGCTCTTGGCCTGCCGGTGGTTGAGGGCGATGACCGGCACCGCCGCGAACAGCAGGGCGGCCATGAGCGCCGCGCCCCGCGAGCCGTAGATGCGGCGCGTCAGGCCGGCGACCAGCAGGAGCGAGAGCAGGGAGAGCAGGATCGGTAGCACGCGGATCTCCGAGGGGCCGAGCGCCCAGGCCGTGTCGGCGCTTCCGACCGCCGCGGTGAACAGGCCCATCAGCATCGGGAACAGGGGTGGTCGGTCGAAGTTGGGTCGGACCTGGTCGAACCGCAGGTCCGCCCACCATACCTGCTCGATCTGCTCCTGGGCATACTGCGCGAGGTAGCGCGCCGGGGTCCAGGCCTTGAGCCCCTCGCCGTGCAGCAGGTACCACCCCTTGTGGGCGTTGTGGTACTCGTCGGCGGACAGCTGGAGATGGGGCACCTCGTGGTAGCGGTAGAGGCGCAGCCCCAGGCCCACGAGCAGGATCAGGGCCAGGGCCAGGGCGTAGCCGCCTCGGCGCAGCGCGGTTTCGAGCTCGCGGGCGCCGATCGGGCGTTCCCGGGCCAGCGCCAGCAACGCGATCGCGGCGCCGAGCGCCGCCAGCGCGAGCACCGTCCAAGCGCGCTGCCGCCGGGGAGCGAACCAGCCGCGGTCCCGCGCCACCGGCCGCAGCCGAGAGACCGGGATCGGCTCGAGCTCCGCGCCCCCGCCATCCCACTCGAGCTGCAGGGTCTCGGTCGGCCAGGGCGACAGGAGGGACACGCTCAGGTCGTGCCATCCCGGCGACAGCTCGCCGCTCCAGGCCAGCTCTCCGGACTCGGCTGGCGCTTCCGCCGAGAGGTCGCCGACCTCGAGCCGCACCGCGCCGTCGGTTCTGGCCACCAGCCGGTGCCGGCGGTTCTCCGTGACCCGCAGCCGGCCACGCCACAGGATCTGGTAGCCCGGGAAGTGGCGCATGTGGTGGAAGCGCCGGAAGTCCCATCGATCGGCGAGGGCCGCGAAGATGAAGTGACTTCCCGTAAAGCTCGGGCGAGCCATCGGCAGCCCGGTCAGATGACCCGCCGCCAGGCCGTCGCGCTCCGGAGCGTCGGGCGGCAGGTGGCGGGTGGGCGGCTCGCTCAGCCAGCCCGACTCGGTGTCGGAGGACCACAGACGCTCGACCGGTATCGGCTGCCAGGTCGAGCCCGGCGGCTGCCAGACCAGCTGGAGGACGGTCGGCCGGCGGTGGAAGTGGTGGGCGCGGTGGTCGATCGCCAGAGGGTGCAGCCCCGGAGCGAGGCGCACGCGGACCAGCTCTCGCAGCTGCCGATGGCGGAGGATCTCGGGGGCGTAGACGCCACCCAGGTTTCGGCCATCGAGTGCGAAGGAGACCTGCTGGGTGCCGGTGACCTGGAAGCGATAGAGCCCGGGCTCCGTGACCTGGAGGTAGCCTCGCCAGTGGGTCTCGGAGGGAATCGGCCAGCGCGGCGCGATCCGTTCCACGCGGGTGTGGACCTCGGTATAGGCCTGGCCCTTCTGCCACCTGCGGCCTCGGGCGCGCAGCCCCGGCTCGAGGCCGTCGGCCGTGGGCGGCCCGAGCGGCGCCAGCGCCGGCTGCTTCAGCCACGAGCTCTGGGGCAGAAAGAGGTGGGCGGTGACTCCCCGACCGGACCAGGTGAAGAGCACTGCACCCACCAGGCACACCACCAGCGAGATCGCGAGTAGAACAACGGCCGCCGTGATGCGGGAAGCGCGACTCATGCGGTTCGCGGCGAGCGGCGCCAGCCTATTGCCTCAGGCGCCGGCCCAGCTGTCGCGGGTGGCAGCAGCCTGGACCGGCCTTCCGGAACCGCCCGGGCGCCGCGGTCTCGGCCCGGCGGCTGCCGGACGGACAGGCTGGCGCCTCCGGGGCCGCGCCTCTCGTCCTGCGGCTTCAGGTGCCCGACGGATCGGGCGGGGCGGTCGTCCGGTCGATCACCTTGACCCGCACGATGCTGCCGTCGCCGGTGAGGTAGGTGACCTTGATGCGGTGACCGACCTCGAGATCGGCGAAGGCGATCTGTTTGCGGCCGGCGAACCGGGCCTTCTGGCGCGCCTTGATGGGCACGTTCTCGGCGATCCGGATGAGGTGCCGGCTCTGGCTGGCCTCGTCCCAGATCTGGACCACTCGGTTGTCGCGCACCTCGGTGATGACGCATTTGAGATGATCGGTCACCGCCGAAGGCGGCGCTCCCTCGTTGGCGAAGTTCGAGTCCCAAGGCTTGGGGCCGGTGTTGGGGGTGGAAGCGGCGGCCGGCGGAGCCGGCACGAGCAGTGCGGCGAGAGCGAACGGCAGAAAGGCAGCCGGGGAGCTGAGCTTACACATCGCGGGAACTCCTTGCTTTGGGCCAGTATAGCGAAGCGCCGGAGTCGGCCCGGCACGAGCCGCGGGCCCTGGCGATGCTGGCGGGGCTGGGAGCGGCCTCGGCGGCCGTCTACGTTGCGGTCGCCTTCGGCATGCGCTTCTCGAACGAGCCGGCGGACGTCGCCGGCTTCCTGGTCGCGTTCGGCGCGCTGTTCGCGCTCTACGCCGCGGCAGGGGTGGCCGCTCGCGGCCTGAGGCCGGCGCGGCGGCCGCTGCTCCTCATCTTCGTCTTCGCGCTCGTCTTCCGCCTGGTGATGCTGTGTGCCGGGCTGCCGCGCGAGCGGCTGCTGGCGGCGCTCACCGACGATCTCAAGGGCCGCGCCACCGGCTACTCGACCTTCCTGATCTACGACAACGACGTCTGGAGGTACCTGTGGGACGGCCATCTCGCCGGCGCCGGCGTGAGCCCGGCCGCCGTGACGCCAGCCCGGGCCGCCGAGCTGGCCGAGGCCGGGCAGCCGCCGTACGCCGGTCTGCTGGCCGAGGAGCTGTGGTGGGACGTGCTGGACAACACCAGCTTCCACGAGTACACAACGGTGTACCCGCCGGTCGCGCAGCTCGCTTTCCAGCTGTCCCACGCCCTCGCACCTGGCAGCGTTTTCGTCTGGAAGCTGCTGGTGGTGATGGCCGACCTGGCGACCTGCTGGGCGCTCGTGCTGCTGCTCGGCGCGGTGGGCCGGCCGCGGTCGGAGGTTCTGCTGTGGGCCTGGAACCCGCTTGTCGTCAAGGAGCTGGCGGGCTCGGGGCACGTCGACGCGCTGATGATCGCGCTCGTCACGGCAGCGGTCTGGCTGCTGGTTACCCGTCGCCACGCGGCGGCGCTGATCGCGCTCGGCGCCAGCATCCTGGCCAAGCTCGGCTCGGCGGCGCTGGTGGTGCTGTTCCTGCGCCGAACCCGGCCGTGGAGCTGGCCGGCGCTGGCCGGCGTGCTGGGGCTCGGAGCGGTGGCGCTGCTCGGCGAGCTGCCGCAGCTCGCGGCGGGGCTGGCCGCCTATGCCCGGGAGTGGGTGTTCAACACCGGGCCCTGGGCGGCGGCGGCGTGGCTGGCGGCGCTGGCCGGGAGCTCGCGGCCGGAGCTGTGGGCGAACGCGGTGACCCGGGGGATGGCGCTGGTGATGGCGGTGGCCCTGCCGTGGACAGGCTCCGGGTCGGCGCGCTCGATCGTCGGCACGGCCTTTGTCCTGCTGGCGGCGACGGCGCTGCTCAATCCGTCGGTCATGCCCTGGTACCTGCTGTGGGCGCTGCCGCTGGCGGTGGCCGCCGGCTGCCGCTCCTGGCCGGTGCTGACGGCGCTGTCGCTGCTGTCCTACCTGCACTACTGCGGTGCCGGCGACCGCTCCTGGTGGCTCTGGCTGGAGTACGGTGGCTTCGCGTTGGCGTTGGCGGCCGAGGCCGGGTTGTGGCGCGCGGCGCGCAAGCGAGGTACCCTTCGGGCATGAGGGCGTCGACTGGGGTCGGCAGGGAGGGGGGAGTCGGGTCCGCCGGAGGCTGCGGTTGAGCCTCTCGACCCATCTGCCCGACAGCCGCCGCGGCCAGCCGCGGGTCGCATTCGACGGCGCCGTGCAGCTGCGCTACCGGCTGTTCCAGCAGTTCCTGAGCGAGAACGCCGCCAACATCTCGTCTGGCGGCATGTTCATCCGCACGCGCCAGCCCGGCGAGCCGGGTGAGGAGCTCGAGTTCAAGATCGCGCTCGAGGACGACTTCACCCTGATCGAGGGACGGGCGCAGGTGGTGTGGGCGCGGCGGCCCGACGCGGCCGCCGAAGGCCAGCCGGGAATGGGCGTCCGCTTCGTCGAGCTGCAGGAGGAGAGCCGCGCGCTGATCGACAAGATCGTCGCCGAGCGGGTGGCCGAGGGGCTCGAGCTGTTCGACGTCGAGCAGCAGGCGCCGGCCGAGCGCCAGCCGCCGCGGGCGGAGGTGCCGCCGCCGCCCGCCGGCGAGGAGGTCTTTGCGCTCGCACCGCCCGGCGAAGCCGAGCCGGCCACGCCCGCACCGCCGCCGCCCTCACCGGCGACCCCGCCGGCGCCCCCGTCTCCGGCTTCTCCCTCGGCGGGGCCGGCATCCGGCGGCGTCGACGCCGGCACCTCGAGGCCGGCAGGCCCGTCGATCGCCGAGGTGGCCGACAAGTCGATCGACGAGCTGCTCGGGCCGGCGCCGGGGAGGCGGCGCACTCGCCGTGCGGGGGCGCTACGGCTGGTGGTGGTGGCGCTGCTGTCGGCGCTGGCCGGCGCCGCCTCGGTGCTGCTGTTCCAACAGTTCTACGTCCAGCCGTCCATCGAGGCGCTCGAAACGCCGATCGAGGATCTGGCGGGGAGCCCCGGCGGGCCGTGGCAGCCGCCGGCCGAGGAGCCGCCCACCGAGGAGCCGGCCCGGCCGTTCGAGGCCGCCGGCCCGCAGGCTCCCGCGGCCGGCGAGCAGCCTTCAGTCGAGGGCGGCCCGGCGGTGCGCCCGACCGAGATCGTCGACACCCTGCGGGCCTGGGCCACCGCCTGGTCGCGCCAGAGGTTCGACGACTACCTGTCGTTCTACGCCGCCGACTTCGAGCCGCCCGACGGCCTCGATCGGGCGGCGTGGGAGGCGGCGCGGCGGGAGCGGCTCGCCGCTCCGGGCTGGATCCGCGTGGCGCTGACCCTGGTCGAGGTCGAGGAGACCGGCGCCGGCACCGCGGAGGCGCGGTTCGTCCAGAGCTACCGCTCGGAGCGCTACAACGATCTGGTGCGCAAGCATCTGACGATGGTGCGCGAAGACGGCGAGTGGAAGATCGCTGCCGAGCGGGTGGTGCGGTAGCGGCGAGCTGTTGGGGCGGAGGCAAGTTCGCCTCCGGGCGGGTGGCGCGTCAGGCTGGCGACGGGCGACGGCGCGGCTCGGAGGCGTGGTTGGAACGGGCGCGGCCCGCGCACGCCGGGTGCGCGGGGCTGGGACCGGCCGCCGCTAGTCGTTCCAGTGGAAGCCGCCGGCGCGAATCCGGGTCTTGATCTTCATGGCTCTCTCCTTCTCGCTCGCTGGTCTGCCGTGAAAAGTAGTGGAAACGAATCGTCGATCTTGGGGTTGGCTCGGCACCGCTACTCCTGCGGAATCCAGCTCTCGGTGAACAGCGCCTCGGTGTGGAGGTCGGTCCACAGGTAGCCGTCGGACCACAGGTAGCCGTCGGACCAGACGAAGCCGTCGGACCACACATAGCCGTCGGACCAGACGAAGCCGTCGGACCACACATAGCCGTCGGACCAGATGAAGCCGTCCTGGAAGACGTACTCGTCGGACCACAGGTAGCCGTCGTTCTCGATCGGATTGCCGTAGGCGTCGCGGACGAAGTAGATGTAGCCGCCGTTCTTGCCCTTCTTCTCGTAGGCGTCGGCCGAGCCCTTGAAGTGCTGCAGGCCGAGCAGGTCGGCGTCGATGTCGAGGCCGCGGTTGGCCGTGCCGACCGCCGTCGAGTGGACCGCGCCGTAGGCGTCGAGCAGCCCGGCGCCCTGCTGGAACACGGAGTAGACCGGGCTGCCACCCGAGAAGCTGGCGCGGTTGGCCGTCACCATCAGGCGGTGCTTCACCTCGTCGGGGGTGAGCTGCGGCTGGGCCTGCAGCATCAGGGCGACGGTGCCCGTGACGAACGCCGTCGCCTGCGAGGTGCCCGACATGTTGAAGTAGTAGCCGCCGTCGTGGAACTCGGGGTGGTCCTGGGCGATCTGGGCGGTGTTCTTCATCAGCCCCTTGACGTGGCCGCCGGGGGCGACCAGGTCGGGCTTGACGAACCCCTCGACGGTCGGCCCGGCCGAAGAGAAGGAGGCCAGGACGTCGTCGGACATGTCCTCCGGGGTGTAGTTGTCGGTCATCGCGCCGACGGTGACCACGTAGGGAAGGTTGCCGGGCACGCCGATGGTCATGGCGTCCGGGCCGCGGTTGCCGGCCGACGCCACCACCACGATGCCGGCGCGCCAGGCGGCCATTACCGCCTGGTTGAGCGGGTCGTCCCAGTAGTAGGACCGCGGCTGGGCCGAGAACGAGCAGTTGAGCACCCGGATGCCGTACAGGCCGGCGTTGGCCACCACCCAGTCGATGCCGCGGATGACGTCGGCGTAGGTGCCCTGGCCGTAGCGGTCGAACGCCTGCACCACGACCAGGTCGGCTCCCGGCGCCATGCCGTTGTAGGAGCCGGCGGAGGTCTGGCGGCTGGAGACGGCTATCGAGGCCACGTGCGAGCCGTGACCCTGTTCGTCCTCCCAGTTGACCATGGCGTTCAGGCGCGTGTCGTACTGAGCGAGGACGCGCGAGGTGTAGGCCGCATTCTTGGTCAGGCCGTTGTCCGAGAAGATGCCGCTGTCGAGCACCGCGATCGTTACGCCGGAGCCGTCGATGCCCTCGGCGTGCAGCTGGTCGGCGCCCAGATGGGTCGAGTAGTAGGTCTCCACCACCTGGCTGGGACCGCTGGTCTTCGTGCTGCCGCCGCCCTTGGCTGCCAGCTCGGCCGTCCGGTTCTCCCACACGCGGCGGGCTCGGCCGCTGGCGGCCACCTCGGCCTGCTGCTCGACCGTCAGCTCGGCGGCGACGGCGCGGATGATGCCCAGCTCGTGGGTCACCGTGCCGCCGGCGGCGCGCACCAACGCGGCCGCCTCGCCGGTGCTGGACGCCTGGACCAGCACGCTCTCGGCAGCGGAGCCGGAGACGCCCTCGGCCGGCAGGCCGGCCAGCACGATCGCGGTCGCCGCCGCCAACAGCGCCGTCCAGCGGCACCGTCGCGTCCAGCTCTTTCGAAACGCAGAGGCTTCGGGTGGGGCGGTCATGCTTCTCTCCAGAGATCTTCCGGGTCGGTGTCCATTCGCCCCAGACAACGGCAAACCCCGTACCATCCACCAGATTCGATAGCTCCGCATCGCCAGGCGAGGTGCTCTTGTTAGCCAAACTACTGGGAATATTGGGATTGAGCGGATCGAGTCGGCACGGTGCGGGGTCCGACGCCGCCGTGATTTCCGGCGTGGCTGATCCACCGGAAGCGATGGTCAGCGAAAAAAATGGGCGGCCTGTCCGACATTTCGGTGCTGCCCCAGCTCTGGCATACGCCGCCGGCGGGCCTGGGGCGGCTGGCGGCTCGTACTCGCCAGGCCGCCGGGGGGGCGCTATGGCGCCTGAAGGCCCGCACCCGAGCTCTCGGCAGCGGCCTGGTCACCGTACGGGCTCTGTGGCATCGAGCCCGGCCAGACCCTCCGGTCAGGGGGGGTCGGTCGCTGGCACGCCCGCGCGCGGCGTCGGGGCCACCGCGAACCGGTTGCCGACCGGCGGCTCGGCGCCGGTCAGGGGAACGTGGCAGCTCAGGCACACCCACCGGGCTCCCGCCACGCTCTCGCCTACCCGGTCCGGGGCACGCCGCAGGTCGGTGTAGTGGCTCGGCGGGATGGGCGTCGGGTCGCCCTCGTCGGCCTCGGTGATGCCGTGGCAGTCGACGCACAGGTTGTCGTCGCGGGTGATCGGCAGGAAGTCGGCCACGGCGTGGGGCACGCGAGGGGGCGAGCCGTCGTAGTCGGGCGCCAGCCTCGCCTCTTCGCCCGGGTCGCTGGACTCGGGGCTCACCGGCGGAGGGACCGGCACCTCGAAGACGCTGCCCTTGGCGAACCCCAGCTCCTCCTCGGGGATCGCCACGGAAGGCTCGTCCTGGGCGGTCGCGAGCGCGGCCAGCAGCGCCAGCGCCGCCGCCGCGAGAATCCGTCCTCGGCCCGTGGCTGTCATCACGTCGCCTCCTCGCCGCCGGCCGCGGCCGGCTTGTAGACCTTGACCGCGCACTTCTTGAAGTCGGTCTGCTTCGAGATCGGGCAGGTGGCGTCGAGCGTCACCTTGTTGATGAACACGCCCTCGTCGAACCACGGCACGAACACCAGCCCGCGCGGCACGCGGTTGCGCCCGCCGGTCTCGACCCGCGCCTGGATCCGCCCGCGCCGCGACTCGATCCAGGCCAGGTCGTTCTGCGCGAGGCCGCGGGCTGCGGCGTCGCGCGGGTGGATGAAGAGCTGCGCGGTGGGCACCGCCCGGTGGAGGTCGGGCACCCGGCGGGTCATGGTGCCCGAGTGCCAGTGCTCGAGCACGCGGCCGGTGGAGAGCCACAGGTCGTACTCCTCGTCCGGCACCTCGGGCGGCGCTGCATAGGGCCGGAAGAAGATCTTCGCCTTGCCCGGCAGGCCGTGGGGCGCCGGATCGGTCACGCCGTCGAGGTCACCGCGCGGCAGCGACTTGAGCGCCGGCCCGTAGAAGTCGAACCCCGAGCCACGCGCGACGTAGGGGTCGTGCTCCTCGTTGAACCGCCAGACCGTCTCCTTGCCGTCGACCACCGGCCAGCGCAGGCCGCGCACGTCGTCGTCGTAGTAGCGGTCGAAGGGGGCCAGGTCGTGGGCGTGGCCGCGGCCGAACGCGGCGTACTCCTCGAACAGCGCCTTCTCGGGGAACCAGTCGATGCCGGCGGTCGACACGGTGCCGTTGTCGCGTCCGGCGGCTACCGGATCGGGCCAGCGCACGCCGCGCGCCGCCGGCGTCGCGAACAGCACGTCGTAGAGCGTCGTCTCGGGCCCGTAGCCCGACCGCCGGGCGGCGGCGGTGACGTCGGGCAGCCGCCCGGCCTCGAAGCCGTCCGCGGCCAGGCCGGGCACCGGCTGCGCGCCCCACACCTCGGAGAGCTTGAACCGCTTGGAGAACTCGATCATCTGCCACAGGTCGGAGCGCGCCTCGCCCGGCGGCGGCACCTGCTGGCGCCACATCTGGGTGCGGCGCTCGGAGTTGCCGTAGGCGCCCCACTTCTCGAAGATCATCGCCGCCGGCAGGATCAGGTCGGCCACCTTGCACGACAGGCTGGGGTAGGCGTCGGAGACGACGATGAAGCAGTCCATCTCGCGCGCCGCCCGGATCCAGTGGTTGGCGTTGGCGGTGGCCTGGAACGGGTTGTTCACCTGCACCCAGAGCCAGCGCAGCGAGCCGTCCTCGAGGTCGCGCATCATCTGGGTGATGTGGCTGCCGGGCTTGGGGTTGAGTGTGCCGGGCGGCAGCTTCCAGATCTCCTCGGCGCGCCGGCGGTGGGCCGGGTCGGCGACCACCATGTCGGCCGGCAGCCGGTGGGCGAAGGTGCCGACCTCGCGCGCGGTGCCGCACGCCGACGGCTGGCCGGTGAGCGAGAAGGCGCCGCTGCCGGGGCGGGCCTGCTTGCCGGTCAGCAGGTGGACCATGTACGCCTGCTCGTTGACCCACGTGCCGCGGGTGTGCTGGTTGAAGCCCATGGTCCAGAACGAGACCACCTTGCGCGCCGGGTCGGCGTACTGGTCGGCGAGCTGGCGGAGCTTCTGCTTGTGGGACTCGAGCGGCTCGTCGGGATCGCCCTTGGACAGCTCGGCGACGAACTCCAGGGTGTACGGCGCCAGGGCGCGGCGGAACTCGTCGAAGCCGATGGTCCAGTGCTTGCCGGCGGCCGCGGCGCTCGCCTGGGGCACCTGGTGGGCGATGGCGGGGTCGCGGCGCTGGGCGATCGCCTCGGCGCGGGTCAGCAGCCGCACCCGCTCCTGCCCCTGCGTGTCGCGCTCGGCCTCGAAGGCGAACTCGTCGGTCGGCCGCATGCCGTAGCCGATGTCGGACGGCCCGGTGGCGAAGACGCAGTGGGCGTCGACGAACTCCCGGTCGACGGCCCCGCGCTCGACGATCTCGCGCGCGATGTAGTTCCAGATCGCCAGGTCGGTCTGTGGCGCGATGACGACGTCGACGTCGGCGATCTCCGAGCAGCGGTTGCCGAACACCGACAGGTTGAACACCCGGTAGTCGGGGTCGGCGAGCCGCTGGTCGACCACCCGCGCCCACAGCATCGGGTGCATCTCGGCCATGTTGGCGCCCCAGGTGACGACGGTGTCGGTGAGCTCGATGTCGTCGTAGCTGCCCGCCGGCTCGTCGATGCCGAACACCTGCATGAAGGCGGCGACCGCCGAGGCCATGCAGTGGCGGGCGTTGGGGTCGAGGTTGTTGGAGCGCCAGCCCGCCTTGAGCAGCTTGACCGCCGCGTAGCCCTCCTGGATGGTGTACTGACCCGAGCCCATGATGCCGACGCCGGTGGGGCCGAGCTCGCGGTAGACGCGCTTGAACTGCCGCTCCATCTCGTCGAAGGCGCGCTCCCAGGAGACCGGCACGAAGTCGCCGCGCTTGTCGAACTTGCCGTTCTTCATGCGCAGCAGCGGCCGGGTCAGCCGATCCTCGCCGTACAGGATCTGGGCGTTGGCGTAGCCCTTGACGCACAGCAGTCCGCGGTTGACCGGGTTGTCGGGGTCGCCCTTGACCGCCACCACCCGGTCGCCGCTGGTGGCGACCTGCAGTCCGCAGCCGACGCCGCAGAAGCGGCACACTCCCTTGTCCCAGCGCCAGCCGGTGGCTGCATCGAGCAGCTGCGGCCGGCCGGCCAGCGGCAGCCCCACGGTGGCGGCGGCGGCTGCCGCCACGCTCGCCTTGAGCAGCTCCCGACGCGAAACTCCGTTGTCCATCGGCGACTCCTTGCCGACTCGCTGTGTGCGGCGGCTCATGTCCATCGGTTCAGTCGGTACCCGGTTCGAGGGTGTCGGAGGCGGCGGAGCCGGCTGCCGGCAGCGCGTCGATTCGATGCTCGACCAGAGCGGCCAGGTGAACCGACGGCAGCTCCTGGATGCGCCGCAGCCCGTGCTGCTGGCCGGCGAGCGTCGCCGTCTCGAGCACCGCGATCAGCCGCCCGGTGGCGGCGTCCTCGTGGTGGACCTCGACGCCCGTCAGCGAGTCGAGCTCGGCGCGGCACGCCGCCAGACGGGCCGGCTCGGTCAGCACCAGGATCCCCGAGAGGTGCATCACGCGCAGTATAGGCGGCGAGCCGCGAGGCCCGCCGTCTCTAGAAGCCGTAGGTCGTCCACAGCATCCACTTCTCGGTGTCGCGGGAGAAGCCCCGCTGGTCGTAGAGCGCCACGGTCAGCGCCACCGTCTGCTCCCACGGCGTGCGGTAGCGCAGCTCGAGGTCCAGCTCGCGGCCGTAGTCGCGGCCGCTCGTCTCGGCGCTGAAGTCGTGCACGACCGCGGTCCAGCCGAGGCGGTCGAGCGAGCCGGTGGCGGCGAGGTAGAGATCTTCGAGGCCCTCGGGCGGCGTCACCAGGAACTTGTCCGCCCAGCCGTTGAACTTGTGCAGCGTGGCCAGCGGCGTGCGGAACGGGCCGCCGCCGCGCCGCCCCTCGAGCTGCTCCCAACCCAGCTTCACCGTCAGGCCGCCGGCGGCGGCGCCGACCATGGCGTGCAGGTAGCCGGCCTCGAGCTGGGCGGGGTTGTCGCCGGCGTCCCACTGGAGCGCGTGCTCGAGCTCCCACAGCAGCTTGGCGTCGCCCGCCAGCGGACGCCGGCCGGTGAGCTCGGCTCCTGCCGAGAGGCTCGACAGGTGCGAGTCCTGGAGACGGTCGTAGTCCACCAGGTAGCCGTAGAGCCGTGCCGTGACGGCGTCAGCCACCCCGATCTCCGCACTCAGCAGGTGGCTGGTCATCGGCTGGTTGTCGCCGAAGATCCGGTGGACCTCGGCGAGGTAGGCGTAGTGGAGCTTGACCCGGCCCCCGGGGTCGCGCGCCACCGTCAGGGCGTCGAACGACTGGTGGTTCTGGCGCCAGCCGACGTTGCCGACAAACCGCTGATCGCCGATCAGGATCTCCTGCCGGCCGAGCTGCACCTTGTAGGCACCACGCTGGTAGCGCAGGAAGGCCTGGTTGAGCTCGGTCAGCGCCGGGTCGGCCACCACCGGTCGGTCGAGCACCCCGTTGAACCGGCTGCCGGCGCCGCGGTTGTTGTAGAGGTCGGGGCCGATCGCCGCGACGTTCTCCGCCTCGAGATGGGCGCTCCAGCCGCGCCACGGAGCCGAGCCCCAGCCGAGCGTGGTGCGCAGGGTCGAGGCGCGGGCCGGCTTGTCGCCCACCGTGTCGTCTTCTACGTGCTCGTAGCGGTAGCGCAGCGCCAGGCGCACCTCGCCCGCGGCCAGCGAGTCACGCAGCGAGGCCGGTTCGTCGGCGGCTAGCGCGGGGCAAGCGACCAGCAGCCCGACCTGGATCACGAGGGTGAGTCGGCTCGACGGCTGCCCCATGGGCGGACCCTATCCGAAGATGCGCGAGTCGAGGTCAGGGTCCGTGCCACCCGATCGGGCGGGTCCGCCGGCCGCACCGGCGGCTTGACAGGGGAGGCGGATCGGTCTACTATGTAGAGGCTCGATATATAGAGACTCTGAGCACAAGCGGCATCTCCATCATGCACCCCTCGGCAGACCCGCCGACCGTCGACATCCAGAGCCTGAGCCGGAGCTGCAACCGGCTCCTGATTCTCGCCACACTGTCCTCGGGGCCCCACCACGGCTACCAGCTGGCGCTCGAGCTGGAGGAGAGAAGCGGTGGGGCGTTCCGTTTTCAGCACGGCACGCTGTACCCGATCCTGCACAAGCTGGAGAGCGAGGGCCTGATCCGCGGCGACTGGGACGAGGAGTCGGGCCGCAGGCGGCGCAAGAGCTACCGGCTCACCGCCGCCGGGCGGCAGCACCTCGAGGCGCAGGAGGTCGGCTGGCGGGTCTTCTTCGAGCGCTTCTTTCACGTCTTGGGAGGTGGCAAGCCATGAGTCGATTCGCCCATGTGCTCAAGCAGGCCGGGGACCAGCTACGCGTCCCCGAGCCGACCCGCAGCCGGATCCTGCTGGAGATGGCGGCGGACCTCGAGGACAGCTACCGCCACTACCTGGCTCAGGGGCTCGACGAGGACGAGGCGATGCGCCGGGCCGAGGAGGCCTTCGCGACCTCGGACGAGGCTGTCCGGCATCTCTCGCGCATCCACGGCCGCGGCATCGGCAGCGCCGCCGATCGCCTGTTCCTGCAGATCGGCACGGTGTGGTCGAAGCTGCTGATGGTGGTGCTGCTGGGGTTCGAGATCCTGCTGGCCGTCCGCGTCCTCTCCGACCGCTGGTTCTTTGTCCATCCGAGCCCGTTCCTGTGGCCGGTCGCGGCCCTCGCCCTGGCCGCCTTCCTGTTCACCATCTGGAAGCTGGTCCAGATCTTCTCGCGGCCGGCGGCCGACGTCCGCCGGCTGCGCACCGGTCTGGGCCTGCCGCTGTTCTTCGCCGGCGCCAGCCTGGCGGTGGCCGGCCTCGGCTTTCTCTACCACCTGCAGCGCTTCTTCCGGCTCAACTACGAGGGTGCGCCGGAAACGCTGTTCATGAACTTCGCCGGCTGGATGATCTCGATCTCGTCGCTGATGACGGTCGGCCTGCTGACAGCCATCCTCGCCGGGATGGTCTGGTTCGTCCTGGCCGGGCTGGTCGCGCGCTGCGAGACGCGCCGGGCCGACAGCCTGCTCCAGGCCGGTGCCTGAATCGAAGGGAGGACGCCATGACCAGGTTCCTGATGGAAGCCGGGCCGTTGATCTGGCCGATCCTGCTGCTGGTCCCGGTGATCGGCCTGCTGGTTCTGTGGAACGTCGTCTGTCTGCTGCTACGGCGTGAGAGTGTGCTGGCCCGCCGCCGCCAGAGCATCGACGGCGTTCTCTTCTGGGGCGGCTTCGCAGCCATGCTCGGCTTCCTCGGCCAGTGGATCGGAATCAACCGCATGACCCAGGTGGTCGCCGAGCGGGGCATCGTCAGCCCCCAGGCGGTGGCCTACGGCATCTCCGAGTCGCTGTTGACTCCGATCGCCGGCATGGCGGTGCTGGTGGCAGCGGCGTTTGTGTGGTTCCTCCTGCGCCTCGGGCTGTGGTCGGCCGAAAGGCGGGGGTAGCGGTCGGGTCGGCCGGGAGTCCGCCACCCGCCCAGGGGCGCCAGCGGCCGGAGCGGCGCGTTCGAGTGCCGCGAGGCGTCGCTTTGGCGGCTCCTGGGCGACAATAGCCTCGTGCAGAACCTCGAGATCGCGCGCAGGCTCCACCAGGTGGCCGATCTGCTCGAGATCGACGGCGCCAACCCGTTCCGCGTGCGCGCCTACCGCAACGCGGCGCGGACGGTGGGCGCCCACGCGGTCGAGATGCGCAAGCTGGTGGCCGATGGGACCGATCTCACCCGGCTCCCGGGGATCGGCAAGGAGATGGCCAACCACATCCGCGAGCTGGTGGAGGAGGGCGAGCTGTCGATCCTCGGCAAGCTGGCCGAGCGGGTGCCGCTGACCCTGGTCGAAGTGATGGAGCTGCCGGGAGTCGGCCCCAAGAAGGCCGCACGGCTGTGGCGCGAGCTCGAGGTGACCACCGTCGAGCAGCTGGCCGGGGCCGCCGAGAGCGGCGAGGTGGCGGAGCTCGACGGGTTCGGCGAGCGCAGCCAGGAGAAGCTCCTGACCGCCGTCCGGCGGCGGCGGGGCGGCGAGCGCCGCATCCGGCTGGGCGATGCCGACAAGCTCATCGAGCCGCTGCTCGAGGCACTGCGCGCCGCGCCTGGGGTCGAGCGGCTGACGGTTGCCGGCAGCCTCAGGCGGCGCGTCGAGACGGTGGGCGACGTCGATCTGCTGGCGGTGTCGGACGAGCCCGAGACGGTGATGGAGCGGTTCACCGGCTTCGCGGGCGCCGACAGCACCGAGATGTCGGGTCCGACCCGCGGCCGGATCGCCCTCGGCTCGGGGCTCGAGGTGGATCTGCGGGTGCTGCCGCGGGAGAGCTACGGCGCCGCGCTGGTCTACTTCACCGGCTCCAAGGAGCACAACATCAAGTTGAGGCAGCGGGCGATGGCGCGCGGCCTGCGGCTGTCGGAGTACGGCCTGTTCCGCGAGGACGAGGCTGACCAGAAGACCGCCGGCGAAGCGGGGCAGGAGCCCGACCCGCTCGCCGGCGAGCGGATCGCCGGCGCCGAGGAGGAAGAGGTCTACGCCGCACTCGAGCTGCCGTGGATCCCGCCCGAGCTGCGCGAGGACCGCGGCGAGCTCGGTGCCGCCGAGCGCGGCGAGCTGCCCGAGCTGGTGACCCTCGACGATCTGCGCGGTGACCTCCAGATGCACACCAACTGGTCGGACGGCCGCAACACCATCGCCGAGATGGTGGCGGCGTGCGCCGAGCGCGGCTACGACTACCTGGCGCTCACCGACCACAGCCCCAGCCTGGCGATGACCGGCGGCCTCGATGCGCGGCGGCTGCGGCTGCAGGCGCGCGAGATCGCCAAGGTGCAGGAGCGGCACCCCGGCATCCGGATCCTGCGCAGCCAGGAGGTGGACATCCTCGCCGACGGCTCGCTCGACCAGGACGACGAGGCGCTCGCCGAGCTCGACCTGGTGGTGGTGGCGATCCACTCGCACCTGCAGCTGCCGGCGGCGCGGCAGACCGCGCGGCTGCTCAAGGCGCTCGAGCACCCGCTGGTCAACGTGCTGGCGCACCCCACCGCGCGGCTCATTGGCAAGCGGCGGGCGGTGGCGGTGGAGATCGACGAGCTGCTGCACTGCGCGCTCGACAACGACGTCGCGGTCGAGCTCAACGCCAACCCCAACCGGCTCGACCTGCGCGACACCCACCTGATGCGGGCGCGCGAGCTGGGGGTGCCGGTGGTGATCTCGACCGACGCCCACCGCGTCGGCCAGCTCGACCTGATGCGCTACGGCGTCGAGCAGGCGCGCCGCGCCTGGTTGACCGCCCGGGACGTCCTCAACACCCTGCCGGTGGAGAAGCTGCTGGCCCGGCTCGGCCGCTAGCCGCAGCCTCTATAATCGCCACCGGCGTCCGCCGCCGCTCCCATGCCCCAGGAAGGCGTCATCAAGTTCCGCGCCGAGCACCGGCCCGCGCCGCTGGCCGAGGCGCGCTACGGCGAGCTGGCGTGCAAGCTGATCGCCTGGCGCGAGATCCTCGGGCTGACCGGGCTGGTGGGCCGCGACCCGCAGCGCTACGAGGGGTTCGGCTACGGCAACATCTCGGCCCGGGTCGGGCCGCCCGGCTCGCCGTACGGCCGGCGCGCCTTTTTGATCACCGGCACTCAGACCGCCGGCCGCCGCTGCGTCGGGCTGGCCGACTTCGCGCTCATCGAGCGGTACGACTACCGCCGCAACCGGGTGTGGAGCCAGGGCCCCAGCGGGCCGTCGTCGGAGACCATGACGCACGCCGCGATCTACGACGCCAGCCCGGCGATCCGCTGCGTGCTGCACGCCCACAGCCCGGTGGTGTGGCGGCGGGCACGGCAGCTCGGGCTGCCCACCACCGATGCGGCGATCCCGTACGGCACGCCCGAGATGGCGCTGGCGGTGCGCCGCATCTGCGAGAGCGGTCTGGCGCCCGAGCGGCGCATCCTGGCGATGGGCGGCCACGAGGACGGCATCGTCTCGTTCGGCCGATCGCCCGAGGAGGCGGGAGAGGTGCTGCTCGGCTGGCTGGCGCGGGCCTACGAGGCGCAGTGCGGCGAGGACGGCCTGGGCCTGTGCAGCTCCTGACCCTGCCGGACGCTGGGACCGGGCGCTACCTGTCGCCGCCGACCTGGCGGGTCAGCCAGCGCTCGCGGTAGCGCGCCAGCTCTGGGCTGTCGGGGTAGCTCTCGCCCGGGCCGTACGGGTAGCCGGTCATGGCGCCGAACGGCAGCGGCTCGACCTGCTCGGCCTGCCAGGTGTTGCGGTCGGCGTCCTTGTCCCAGCCGAAGCTCTCGAGCAGCACGGTGCGCCGCCAGCCGTCGGGTGGCGGCGGCAGGCGGGAGGTGTCGAAGTCGAGCGCCATCTCGTCGCCGGGTCCGAGGATCACCAGCCGGTCGTCGAGCTCGGCCAGCAGCTCGCCGACCTCGCCGAAGCGGGTGTAGCGGCCGGCGAACGGCAGCCAGGGCGACTCGCTCCGCACCCGGTGGTAGTCGAACCGGTGCGGTGCGTTGGGCGCCTCGCGCACCGGCGCCGAGAAGCCGCGGTAGCGCAGCTCGGCCGAGCTCGGCAGCAGGCGCGCGGTCACCCGCGGCTCGTCGTCGGCCGGGCGCACCGTCCAGGCGATCCGGTCCCAGTGCAGCCACTGGTTGGAGACGATCCGCAGCCGGTGGGCGCCGGCCGGCAGCGGCGGCGTGTCGACCACCATGGTCTTGGTCTTGCCGGCCGGGAACCCCATGTCGGGTACCAGCGGCTGCCAGCCGTCGGCGGTCTCCACCTCGAGCACCGTCGGCACCGGCGGCAGGTCGCGGCGCTGCGCCACCGCCAGGTTGAGGCTGGCGTCGGCCGGGAAGATCCAGCCGTCGAGATGGAGCCGCACCGGCGCCGCCGGCGCTTCTCCCAGGTCGAACACGAAGCTCCACGGCTCGGCGGCGACGCCCTGGTAGCGGCTCGGACGCCAGCCGTCGGCGTAGATCTCGTCGCGCGCCGCGACCCGCGCGGTGACGTCGCGCCCGGCGGCATCGACCGCCGCCGCCAGCGGCCGCAGGTCGCGGCTCGCCAGGACGGCGTCGGGCATCCGCCTGCCGGGCACCACCCGCAGGTTGCTGGCCACCTCGACCCCCTCCGGGTGGTCCACCACCCACAGCCTCACGCGGTCGAAGAACGCCGCCTCCCACAGCTCCTCGGTGACCCGTAGCCGGTAGACGCCGTCGACCGCGTGCGCCCCCTCGACCACCACCAGCTCGTCGGGGTCGGCTCCCGCCCACACGCCCTCCGCCACCGGCAGACCGGCGGGGGCGCCCCACAGCAGGTCGGTGACGAAGCGGAACCGCTCGCCGTCCCAGGCGTAGAGGAACGGGCAGCTTCCCTTGAGCAGCTGCTCCTCGACGATCCGCTGATCGCCGCGCGGCGCCAGCCGGTTCTGCGGCACGCCGTTGGTCCACACCACCCGCAGCAGGTCCGCCGCCGGCAGCCGGCCGAGGCCGAAGTGCACCACGTCGGAGGCGGCCTCGCGGAACTGGTAGGCGGTGCCGGCCTTGACCTCCACCCACGAGCCCAGGCCGAACACGTTGTTCTTGCTGTTGCCCTTGTCGAGGCCGCGCAGCTGCACCGCCAGCCAGTGGTTGCGGTTGCCGCCCCGGTTGTCGAGCCGGTAGAGACCTCCCGCCGCCGCCAGCGCCAGGTCGAGGTCGCCGTCGCCGTCCAGGTCGCGCGCGGTGAGACCGAGACCGCCCGGCGGGGCTCCCGTCAGCCCAACCAGCTCGAAGCCGCCGGCCGGCTTCTGGCGCAGCACCGCCAGCGCCCGCGGGCCGGCCAGCGCCAGATCGAGGCGGCCGTCGTTGTCGGCGTCGAAGGCGGTGACCGCCGTGAAGCGTGCGCTCGAGCGCAGGTCGCCGGCCGGCTTCCAGGGAGCGAACCGCCCGCCCTGGTTGTGCCACACGGCGACCCCGTCGCCGGCCACGATCAGCTCCGGCAGGCCGTCGTTGTCGAGGTCGGCCGCCGCCAGCGCCAGCGCTCGCGCGGCCTCGAAGCCGCCGGTGCGCGGGGCGAAGCGGCCCTGCCGCAGGTTGTCGAGCCAGACCGTGCCGCCGCCGTGCGCCACCACCAGGTCGACGTCGCCGTCGCGGTCCAGGTCGCTCGCCACCAGGTCCCGCACCTCGCGCCAGGCTCCGCCCGGCAGGGCCTTGGCGCCCACCTCGGAGAGCGGGCCGTCGAGCGCGTTGCGGTAGAGCTGGCCCGACCCGGCGCGGCCGCCGGCGAGCGCCAGGTCGAGGTCGCCCTCGATGTCGAAGTCGAGCACCGCCACCGCGGTGGCGCCGGCGCGCTCGAGCCCGAACGCGGCGGTCGCCTCGCTGAAGCCGCCGGTCTCGGAGCCGCGCCAGACCAGCAGCTTGTCGGCGCCCCAGCCGAGCAGGTCGAGGTGGCCGTCGTTGTCGAGGTCGGCGGCAGTGAGGTGTCGGACGCCCGCCGCCGGCAGCCGCGCCGGCTCACCGCCCGCCAGCCGCACTTCGAGGCGCGGCGACTCGCCCGCCGACAGCCAGGCCAGGTCGGCGCTGCCGTCGGCGTTGAAATCGCCGGCGGCGACGCCGCCCGTGGCCGGCTCGGGGGCCAGCCGCTCGGCTTCGAAGCTCACCGTCACCGGCTCCCCGAAGGCCGCCGGGCGAGGCTCGCCGGCCAGCCGCAACAGCGGGTCTCCCTGGATGCCGACGTCGAGCTCGCGCTGGCTGCCCCGGTACATCGCGGTGATCTTGAGGACGTTCTCGAGCCGCAGGGCCGGCACCCGCACCGCCGCCGTGTCGCCGGCCTCGAGACCGGTGAGGATCTCCTCGAGCAGGCCCTGCGCCGCCTCGGGCGCCTGCCAGACCAGCTCTCGCAGTCGCAGGAAGGCGGCGGTGGCGCCGGCCCGGTCGCCGTCGCGGATCGCCCGCTGCCCGAGCTGGAGCATGACCAGGAGGTTCTCGGGCCGCAGCCGGGCGAGCCGCTCGAGCGCCTGGCCGACGTCCTCGTCGGAGGCCAGGGTGCCCGCCTGGCGCAGGTAGGCGTACTGGATCAACGGATCGTCGGGCGCCAGCGCGGCGGCCTCGCGCAGCAGCTCGAGCGAACGGTCGGGCTGCCCGGCCCACTGCCGGATCTCGGCCTCGACCGCGATCAGGTCGGCGCGCCCCGGAGCCAGCGTGTGGGCGCGCGCGATCGCCTCGAGCGCCGGCTCGAACTGCTGCTGGCGCAGCAGGGCGATGGCCAGGTTGGCGTGCGGCAGCGGGTCGCCGGGCACCAGCCGGGCCAGCTCGGCGAACGCCTCCTGGGCTTTCGAGGGCTGCTCGTTCTCGAGCTCGGCGATGCCGAGGTTGCGCAGCTTGACGGCCTGCTCGGGGACGGTGGCGGCCGCGCTCAGGCAGGCGGCCGCGGCGACGGAGATCAACAACAAAGTGCGCCGGCGGCTCATGGGCCGATTCTACCGGGGCCGGGCGCGTGTCGGTGCCCCAGTTTCGACTCTCCGGTCATGACCTCCAGGCCCGACTCTCGAGTCCCGACTCTCCGGTCGTGCCCCCTCGGCGACCTTCAGCTCACGACCGATCCCGACGACCGGTGAGCCGGGCCAGCTCGTCACGCCAGGCGCTCACCCGGACGGCGGTCGAGCGGTAGCGCGGCTTGCCGATCTCCCGGGCTCAGCCGCGAGGCCGCGTGCTACGCTGACGGCGGATGGAGCCGCCGGACGAGCACCGCGCCTACGGTCCCGACCATCTCGGCTTCGCCGCCCTGACGGTGAGCGACAGCCGGACGCCGGCGGACGACGGCAGCGGCGAGCTGATCGAGCGGCTGGTCACCGCAGGCGGCCACCGCCTGGTGGAGCGGCGGATCGTCGCCGACGAGCTGGCGGCGGTGCGGGCGGCGGCGACCGAGCTGCTGCGGCGTGACGAGGTGGACGTGGTGGTGCTGTCGGGCGGCACCGGAATGGCCCCACGCGACCTGACGCTCGAGGCGGTGCGGCCGCTGTTCGAGCGCCGGGTGGAGGGGTTCGGCGAGCTGTTCCGGATGCTGTCGTGGGAGCAGGTGGGGGCGGCCGCGATGCTCAGCCGCGCCGACGCCGGCACCGTCGGGGGCAAGGCGGTGTTCGCCCTGCCGGGCTCGCCCAAGGCCGTCGAGCTGGCGATGGCGCGGTTGGTGCTGCCCGAGGCCGGGCACCTGCTGGGTCAGGCGCGGCGCGCGCGCGACGTCTGAGCGCCGCGGCAAGCGTCTACCGACGCCGCTTGCCGCGCACCAGCCGCAGCACGAAGAGCAGCACGAAAGCGCCGGCCGTGGCGGTGAGCAGGGTCGGCAGGTTGGGCCCGGAGACCCCGCCGAAGCCGACGTAGCTGGCCAGGATGCCGCCGATGAAGGCGCCCGCCACGCCGATGACCACGGTCATCAGGCAGCCGCCCGGGTCCTTGCCCGGCATGAAGAACTTGGCCAGCGCGCCGGCCAGCAGGCCGACGAGGATCCACGATACCGGTCCCATCACCTCGAACATGAGCGCCTCCGTTGAAATCAAAACGCCAGGGTATCGCACCCGGACCGCGGCTGCGGTCCGGGTGCGTGGGTGAGAGCCCTGGTGCCGCGTGGGCGGCTCAGTCCTGGCGGGTTACGGCCAGCGGTCCGTCGAGCCTGCGCGGGAACTCGCCGCACTCCGGGTTGTCGGCGTCCCGCAGGTTGACCGCCTCGGCGAGGTCTTTGGCCAGCTCCAGCTCGGCGGGCGTGGCGCCCGGGTCGAGCAGGATCGCCTCGACCATCGCGATCAGCAGCGAGAACGGCGTGTCCGCGACGGTGTCGCCGTCGGTGTCGATGCTCTCGGTCCAGCCGACGCCGCCGGAGGCCCAGTTGAGCCAGGCGGCGAGCGCCTGGGCGGTGGCCCGGTCGAGTCGCGAGCCGCCCGGCGCGAAGACCGCCTGCGCTTCGCTCGGGATCGAGGCCGCGGTCTGCTCGGAGAACACGCCGCTGGCGAAGTTGACCAGGTCGAGGAATACCTGCAGCTCCAGTGTGTCGAAGTGCTGCCGTCCACGGCCGGCGAACTGGTGGCGCCAGAAGCCCTGGCTGTAGACGCAGACGCCGTCGCCGGTCACCAGCTTGGGCAGCTCTTCGGAGGCGCTGGCCAGGTCGTCGTCGATGACGGTCACGGTGATGGTGTAGATGCCGCCGTCGGTGTAGTTCACGCTGGCGGTATCGCTGGCCAGGAACGGGAAGTTGCCGTCCGGGCTGGGGAACGGATCGGGACCGGTGCCATCGTTGAAGTAGGTGTTCGAGACGTCGCTGCCCAGGAACCCGAAGTCCCACTCGAAGGTCAGGTCGTCCGAGCCGGGGTCCTCGCCGTCGGCGTCGTGCGACTGTCCGACGCCCCGCCGGCCGAGGAACGCCAGCTCGCCGCTCGGGAAGGTGATGGCGGTCGAGGTGTCGAGGTCGACCTCCGGGTCGAGGTTGTTGACCACCAGATCGGCGCTCGCGCAACCCTCGCCGTCGTCCTTGTCCTTGACGCACACCTCCACCGTGAAGGTGCCGTTGTCGCCGTAGGCACGGCTACCGATGCAGCTGTCACCGTCCACCGTGGCGGTCTCGGCGCCGCCCCCGGTGCCGTAGTCGATGGTGCAGGTGAACGGGCCGTCGTTCTCCCCCGGGTCGGTGAAGGTGGCGCTCACCGACACCGTGCCGCCCTCGTCGGAGGGGTCGGGGATGAAGGTCGGAGTCGCCACCGTCGGCGGCACGTTCTCGACCACGTGGGTCGAGCTCTTGCAGCCTTCGCCGGTGTCGTCGTCGGTCACGCACGCGATCACCGTGTAGCTGCCGTTGTCGCCGTAGGTGTGTGAGGGCCCGGTGCACGTGCCCGCGCTGGCGGTGCCGTTCTGCGGGCCGTCGCCCTCACCGTAGTCCACCGTGCAATCGTGGGTGTCGGGGGTGCCCGGGTCCGAGTAGGTAGCGGTGGCGGTGACCGCTGAGCCTTCGTCCGACGGCTCGGGCGCCACCACCGGCGGCTGGACGGTGGGTTCCACGTTGTTCACCGTCACCGTCGGAGAGGTTTCGCTGTCACTGCCACCGTCGTCATCGCTGATCGTGATGACCACCGTGAAGGTGTCGCTCGGCGTGCCGGTCGGGTCGTCGTCGGCGAAGGTGCGCGAGGTCGAGAAAGTGCCGCTGCCGACGGTGAGCAGGGTCGACGCGCCGTCACTCCACAACGCCGTACCGCTGAACGTCTCGCTGGGCACGCCGAGGGCCGGGTCCGAGAAGGTGCCGCTGACGCTCACCGACTGCCCCTCGTCGATCGTCGCCGGCGAGGCCGTTACCGAGGTGATCGTCGGCGCCACGTTGGTGATGGTGACGGTGGCGGTGTCGGTGGCGCTCAGGGCGCCCGCGTCGGTCACCCGGACCCTCACCGTCTGGGAGCTCGGACCGTCCTTGCCGGCGGCCGAGAAGGTCGGGCTGATGCCGGTGGCGTCGTCGAACATGCCGTCGTTGTCGAGATCCCACGCGAAGGTCAGCGATGCCGTCGACTGGTCGGGGTCGGAGCTGCCGGCGGCGCTCAGGCCGACGCTGCCTCCCTCGCCGACGGTGTACGGGCCGCCGGCATCGGCGGTGGGCGCTGTGTTGGCCGGCCCGTGGTAGACGATCAGCTGGACCGCGTCGATGTCGACCGGAATGCTGCCCGGGTCGCCGCCGCCCACCGTGGTCAGACGCTGCTTGAACCAGACGCCGATGGAACCGGCGTTGAACTTGGCCGGGGTCAGCGCCACGCCCCAGGTGTCGGTGGGGGTGCCGGCCTTGTTCAGGCTGGTGCCGTCGCAGGTCGAGGGTCCCGAGTTGATGGGCAGGCTGCGCTCGGCACCCACGGCCGCGCCGCCGTCGGTCAGCTTCACGCGATGAGTGTCCTCGGTCTCGTACTTGAACTGCACCTCGACGCCCTGGATGACGTGGGCGGCCGGGATGCTGAAGGCCGGGAAGGTGAAGTAGGCTTGCGCCTGCCCGGGCTGGCTGCTGGCTCCGACGCACAGACTGCTGCCAAACCCCTCGGGCGGACCCAGCACGTTGGAGCTGGGCGGCATCGGCGTCCACTGCACCGCCGTATCGCTCGACCAGCCGCTGGCCCAGGCCGAAGAGGTGGCAGCGGCGCCGGGCGTTGCGCCGGCCAGCGCGGCGACGGTCAGGACGGTGAGGATCGTGACGGTTGCAGACCAGCGATAGCTCGGGTTCATGACAACTCCTCTCGCGGCGCGGTCCGCCGGCGGGGCGGGCAAAGACCCGCCTGATACCGCCGCTCGACCCCCCTCCGCTGCCAAGGTTTGGTCCTCCTGAAACCGGTCCATTCTCTCACAGCGCGGACTCCGCGGCGTACCACCCCGGCAGGTGGGGGAGTATCGAAACCGGTCGATACGAGCGGCCGGCGGGCCGCGGCTGTGGAAGGGGTCGGCCGCCGCGCCGGCGAGAGTAAGATCCGGCCATGCCCGAGGCCCCCAAGCGGCTCTATCTGATCGACGGCTACTCGAACATCTTCCGGGCTTTCTACGCCATTCGCGAGCTGTCCAACTCGCGCGGCGAGCCGACCAACGCCGTCTGGGGCTTCCTCAACATGCTCCGCAAGCTGCTGCGGGAGGAAGAGCCGGAGCTGGTGGGTGTGGCGCTCGACGTCTCCGGCGACACGGTGCGCAAGGAGCAGTTCGCCGACTACAAGGCCAACCGGCGGCCGATGCCCGAGGAGCTCAGGCCGCAGATCCCGTGGATCCGCAAGCTGCTCGAGGCGCACCGCATCCCGATCCTCGAGCGCGAGAAGTACGAGGCCGACGACGTGCTGGCGACGCTGGCGCGCCAGGCCGCCGGCGCCGGCTTCGAGGTGGTGCTGGTGAGCGCCGACAAGGATCTGCTGCAGCTGGTGGACGAGCGGGTGTCGCTCTACCACACCGGCCGCGAGAAGCTGTACGACCCCGCCGAGGTGAAGCAGGACTACGGCGTCGAGCCGGCGCAGATCGTCGACTACCTGGCGCTGGTCGGCGACAGCTCGGACAACGTGCCGGGCGTGCCGCTGATCGGCGGCAAGACGGCGGCCGGCCTGCTCGCCGAGTACGGCACGCTGGACGCCCTGCTGGAACGCGCCGACGAGATCAAGGGCAAGCGCGGCGAGAACCTGCGCAGCCACCGCGAAGACGCGCTCGAATCGCGCAAGCTGGTGCGGCTGTACAGCGACCTGCCGCTCGAGTTCGACGCCGCCGAGCTGCGCCACGACCCGCCCGACCCGGACCGGCTGCGCGAGCTGTACCGCGAGCTCGAGTTCTTCTCGCTGCTCGACGAGCTCGAGGCCACCGGTTCGCCGGACGGCGGAGCGCTGGCGGTGGCCGAGGAGGTCGGCTCGGCCGAGGAGTTGGCGCGGCGGCTGGCCGAGGCCGGCGAGCGGCCGATCCTGGCGGCGCTCGGCGAGCCGGCGCTGGGGCTGGCGTTCGGCGGCGCCGAGGGGCCGGTGTGGCTGGCCGATTTCCGGCGGCCGGGTCTGCGCGCGGCCGCGGTCGAGGCGGTCGACGGCCTGCTGGCCGGCGAGCGGGAGCTGTGCGGCCACGACCTCAAGGAGGTGCTGCGCATGGCGGTCGGCGGCCGGCGGGCGACGGCGCCGCTGTTCGACACCATGCTGGTCTCCTACGTGCTGCGGCCGGCGCTGCGCGGTCACGGCCTCGAGGAAGTGGCGCTCGATCGGCTGGGCTACAAGGCGGTGGGGGCGCGCGAGGCAGGCTGGGAGGGCGGGCAGGAGCCGGCGGCGGGCTTCGAGCCGTTGCTGACCTACGCCGGCGAGCGCATCGAGCTGGTGCGGCGGATGGAGCCCACGATGCGGCGCGAGCTGGGGGACGGCGAGCTGGCCGGCGTCTACCGCGACATCGAGGCGCCGCTGGTGCCGGTGCTGGTGGGGATGGAGGAGGCCGGCGTGCTGCTCGACACAGGCTTCCTGAAGCAGATGTCGAGCCGGCTGGGTGGCGAGCTCGCCGAGCTCGAGTCGTCCATCTTCGAGCTCGCCGGGCGCGAGTTCAACCTCAACTCGCCGCAGCAGTTGGGTACCGTCCTGTTCGACGAGCTCGGCTATCCGGTGATCAAGAAGACGCGCAAGACCAAGAGCTACTCGACCAGCGCCGAGACCCTGCAGGAGCTCGCCGTCCGCGGCTACCCGGTGGCCGAGCAGCTGCTCCGCTACCGCGAGCTGTCGAAGCTCAAGTCGACCTACGTCGACGCCCTGCCCGCGATGGTCGGCGCCGACGGTCGGCTGCACACCCGCTACTACCAGGCGGTGGCGGCCACCGGGCGGCTGTCGTCGGCCAACCCCAACCTGCAGAACATCCCGATCCGGACCGAGGCCGGGCAGGAGGTGCGCAAGGCGTTCCGCGCCGCCGAGGGCCACCGCCTGCTGGTCGCCGACTACAACCAGATCGAGCTCCGGGTGCTGGCGCACATCGCCGGCGAGCGGGCGATGATCGAGGCGTTCGCCGCCGGTGAGGACATCCATCGCACCTCGGCGGCGGCGGTGTTCGGCGGCTCCCCCGAGCTGGTGACGCCGGACCAGCGGCGCGCCGCCAAGGTGATCAACTTCGGCATCATCTACGGCATCAGCCCGTTCGGGCTGGCCAACAACCTGGGCATCGGCCAGGGCGAGGCGCGGCGGTTCATCGACGCCTACCTCGAGCGGTATCCGGGGGTCGAGCGGTACATGAAGGAGACCGTCGCCGGCGCCGAGAAGGACGGCCGGGTGGCGACGCTCTACGGCCGGGTGCGCTGGCTGCCCGAGCTCAAGAGCAAGAACCGGGCGGTGCGCGAGAACGCCAAGCGGATGGCGATCAACGCCCGCATCCAGGGCACCGCCGCCGACCTGTTGAAGCTCGCCATGATCGCCGTCGACCGCCGGCTGGCCGCCGAGCACCCCGAGGCCAGGCTGCTCCTGACCGTCCACGACGAGCTGGTGCTCGAGGTGCCGGAGGCCGAGTGCGAGGCGGTCGGGAAGCTGGTGCGCGCCGAGATGTCGGGCGTCGCCGAGCTGGCGGTGCCGCTGGTCGTCGACCTGGGCAGCGGTGCCGACTGGTACGAGGCCAAGGTGTGAACGCGGAGGATCGCCGCCGGGCCGCGGAGCCGCTCGAGGTGAGCTGCTACGCCGGCCACCGCGGCGACGAGCAGCCGCGGCGGTTCCGGCGCGGCGAGCGGTGGATCGAGGTCGAGGCGGTGGACGACGCCTGGCTCGAGCCCGGCGGCCGCTGCTTCCGGGTGAGGGGCGACGACGGCGCGAGCTACCTGCTGCGCCACGAGCCGGCAAGCGGCTGCTGGTGCCTGGCCGGCTCCGAGCGGGGGGCGCGATGAGCCTTCGCCGCGCGGTGCTGCTCGCCCTCGTGGCGTTGGCCGCGTACGGCGGCGCGGCGGCCGGCTGCCGCGGTGACGGCTCGCCACCGTCGCCTCCGGACGACGGCGAGGGCTCTCTGCTGGAGCTGCGTCTGCGCGTCCCGGTGCGGCTGGACGGTTTCGAGCTCGAGTGGCTGCGGTTCGAGGACTCCCGCTGCCCGATTGGCGTCAACTGCGCTTGGGCCGGCGAGGCGCGGGTCACCCTGGTGGTTCGCGAGCCCGGCGCGGAGCCGCGCGAGGTCGAGCTCGGCCTGCCGCCGCGGTCCGAGGACCCGCCGGTTCATGCCGGCGGCCACGCGCTCGAGCTGGTCGCCGTCGAGCCGTATCCGGTCCATCCCGTGGAGGTGGCCGACGAGGACCGCCTGGCCCGCGTCCGGCTGCGGCCGCTGCCCGAAAGCGGCTAGCGGTCCCGCTGCTCCGGCGCCCCGTCCAGCGCGGCTCGCAGCACCCGCGCCTGCGCCTCGATCGCCGCTTCGGCGTGGCCCAGCGCGCGCATCTGGAGCAGCAGCGGCGAGGAGTTGATCTCCACAATGGCGGCCTCGGCGGGGTCGTCGGCGAGCCCAGCGCCGCGGAAGTCGATCCCGAAGTGGCGCAGGCCGAGGACCCGGCCGGCGGCCAGGCCGTGGCCCAGCCACCGCTCCGGCAGCTCGGAGACCGGCCGCCCGGAAGCCCAGGTGTTGAGGTTGAGCAGCGTGCCGCCCAGATCCAGCTCCTCGCCCGCCGGCAGCACCGTGTCCGGGCCGCGGCCGCGTTCGGCCACCTGCCGCCGCCAGGCTTCGCTGTCGAGCCGCGCCGCGGTCCAGGCGGCGTCGCCGGCGAAGCGCGGGTCGAAGCCGCCGACGAGCTGGCGGATTGTCGAGCGGCCGTCGCCGGTGACCCGGATCGGCGCCCGCTCGTACCCCAGCAGGAACTCGCCGTCGAGGAAGTCGAGCCTCAGGTCGGGCGGCGGTACCGGCGTTTGGACCACCGCCAGACCGTGCCGCTGCCAGGCGCGCTCGGCGGCCCGCGCCAGCTCGGCGGCAGCGTGCACCAGCACCACCTCGCGTCCGTGCGAGCCGCGGATCGGTTTTACCACCAGGGGCCAGCCGCGGCGCTCGGCCAGCTCGAGACCGGGCGCGATCCCTGCGCGGGCCTCGTACTCCTCGTGGCGGAAGAAGCCCGGCGCCAGGCAGCGCACGGTCTCGGGCACCCGGAAGCCGGCGCGCTCGAGCAGCAGCGCGGTGTACTGCTTGTCGGCCGCCAGCCGTGCCGCCACCGAGTCGTTGAGCGGTGAGCGGCCGCCGATCAACACTCGCCGCCGCCGGCCGTCGTCGACCTCGAACAGGTAGCCGAACTCCGGATCCAGCACCCGAAACCGCCAGCCCAGCCGGTCGGCTGCCTCGCGGCACAGCTCGACGGCGCCGGGCAGGCGGACGGTGTCGGCGTGCTCGTCGGGCTGCATCGCGCGGCGGAGCATAACGCTCCGCGGTGAGCTGGAGTGACCGGCGCAGCCGGCCGCGCGTCGGCCTCCGCCCCGCGCCGTCGCACGGGTGCCGGAGAGCGCACACGCAGCCACCGGCGCGAGCCCGGCCGAGGCCGGTTTAGAATCGCGCTGCGGCCGGTCGTCGAGCCCACCCGGCCGACCCGGCTATGGAGGACAGAGCATGAGAGCGACCCGACTGACGGTTACGATCCTTCTTCTCATCGGCCTGGCGGTGCCGGCGGCCGGCTCCGATTTCGTCGTCGTGGCGGTGACCGGCGCGCTCGAGCCGGCGGACGTGGCACCGGGTCAGCAGCTCGCCGCGGGTACGCGCCTCAAGCTCGAGCCGTGGGGCCGCGCGCTGGTGCGCGAGGCGGGCGGTTGCGGGCTCACCCACGTCGTCGCGGGGCTCGACGACTACGTGCTGACGCCGTCCGCGGACTGCTCGGCGGTGGCTGAGCCGATGACCGTGGCCGGTGCCGTGCAGCGCGGCGCGGCGTTCGCCGAGCGCGTGAAGGAGACCGGGTCGGGGCCGGCCGACGAGCTGGTC
>JBFGNS010000027.1:0-33883 GCA_041574955.1 Thermoanaerobaculia bacterium
GAAGCTGTAGTCCGGGATCGGGACGTTCTCGTTGTGGCACACCGCGCACTGCTCGGGCCCCACCTTCTCGACCAGGCCGACGGCCACCAGCTCGGAGCGCTTGTACTCCTTGTTCTTGAGCGTCATGTAGCCGTCCTGGATATAGGTGCCGCCAGCGCCGTGGCACATCTCGCACCCTACGCCTACCAGCTCCGGCGTGTCGGCCTCGCTGGTGAAGCCGCCCGCCTGGCCGTAGCCGGTGACGTGGCAGGAGACGCACTCGGCGTTGGTCGTGTAGTCGGCCTGCGGATCGAGACCGAGCTGCTGCTTGACCTCGACGTCGACGCCCGGCTTCAGGCTGTCGAACGCCTGGGCCATCTTGGTCTCCTCCCAGGACTTGAACTCCTTGATGTGGCACTTCTTGCAGTTCTTGCTGCCGACGAAGGCGTGCTCGCCGGCCGCCGCCGCGGACGCGGCCATCAGCGCGATCCCGACCAGCAGGACGGTCATACCGGAACGACGATGCATGGCTCTCCTCCCTCTTGTTGCGAGGCCCCGCCGGGGCTCTCGTGGCGCGTGCGCGGTGCGCTCGAGCCGAATCCTAGTCCCTCGTTGCCCTCCCCTCCCCACCCCTCCGGGTGGCTCAGGGCCGCCGAGCCGGCAGCCCGAGTCCAGGCAGTGGTGACCGATGCACATCTCGCGCCACGCCGCGACCGTTTGCGCTCCCTGTGCCGGGCTCAGGCCGCCTCGGCGCCCTCGGCCCGGTTGCGCAGCACCTCTCGCACCATGATGGCGACCACCCCCAGGCCGGCCACCAGCAGCACCGCGAACAGCACGAAGTTGCCCCACTGCGGCGCCGACGCCAGCTCGAACCGGGAGGTGACCGGCTCGAGGTAGAGCGCCCGCACCTGGTGGCGGGTGACCGACATGATGGCGATGGTCAGGAGCATCGCGGCCAGCGTGCCGCTCACCAGTGCCGGCTTGTCGACCGGCTCGGCGACGCGCGACAGCATCATCAGCAGCCCGAGCCCGAGCAGGATGCCGGCGGTGAGCGGCCCGAGAGTCGCCGCGCCACCGCGCATCAGGCCGAGCAGCACCTCGTGCGGCAGCACGAACAGCAGCACGAAGCCGTCGAGCACCTGGGCGAGAGTGGTCCACAGGGCCCACCGCCAGCCGAAGCGCGCGATGCGCGCGTTGAGCTCGGGGTCGCGGCCGGCCCGCGCCTGGCGGACCGCCCACCACGCCACCACCAGACCGCTCATGCCGAGCCCGGCCAGGACGAAGTGGAGCAGGCGCGGAAAGTAGGCCGGGTCGGCCAGGATGGCCCACGGGTTCTCCGCCAGCGCTGCCCACTTCTGGGGCTGCGAGTGGATCAGGTTGACCGCCACGTGCACCATGGCGATCAACAGGAACATCACCGCCGCCGCCACCAGCCAGCCGCCACCGCCACTCTTCGACGAGGCGCCGCGGAACTTGTAGACGTAGACCGCGTAGTAGCCCGCCATCAGCATGGCCAGGAAGCCGAGCCAGACCCAGCCGATCAGGATGGTCGCGGTGTAGAAGTACTGCTGGTAGATCAGCTGGATGAAGAGCAGCGGCGCGATGCCTGTGGTGATGGTGAGCGAGATGCCGTAGGTGTTGATGCCGACCAGCCGGTTGGCCAGCACGGCCCGCGGGTCGCCCGCATCGCCGCCGGCCGCCAGCCGTCCGATGGCCGCCAGGATGGTGCCGCCGAGCGTCAGGTTCATGAACAGCGCGTGCAGGAAGAACGTGAAGACCAGCAGCACGTGGAACAGCCAGGCCGGCGCCGGCAGCGGCATCGGGTCGACGGCCGGAACCAGGTCGGGGCTCACGGCTGCGCTCCCGCGGCGACCGCCTCGGGCGGCGCCGCCAGCGAGGAGAGGTAGGCCGCCAGGGCCTCGAGCTCCTCCTCGGTGCCGACGAACGGCGGCATGAACGGGTAGTCGAGGGCGGCCTTGTCGACCGCCTCGCCGGCGGTGTACTCCTCGCCCTGCGCCCACAGCGCCCACAGGTTGGCCTCGATGAAGTCGGGGTCGACCAGCGGCCGGATCGCCTGGTAGCCGTCGAGGGTGTGGCAGCTGGCGCACTGGGCCAGAAAGACGGCGCGGCCGACGCTCTCAGGGTCATTCGCTGCCTGGTGCGCCGCCCAGCGTGCCTTGGACAGGCTGCCCTCCTGGTTCAAGCGCTCGATCTCGGACACCAGCACGCCGTTCGAGAACATGTAGTCGTGGATCAAGAACGGCTTGCGCACCCCCTCGCGCAGCCGCTCGTAGCCGCCGAAAAAGGCGAAGCAGGCGATCATCAGGACCGCCGCCAGCGGCGCGCGCATCACCCGCGGCGCCGCCACCATCAGGAGCGCGCCCAGCGCCAGCGCCGCGGCCAGCGCCCACAGCAGGAAGCCGCGGGTGTCCGCCAGGGTGGCCAGCCCCGGCGCCTCACCCAGAAACAGGGCGCGCACCGGATCGGGTAGCGCCGCCTCCCACCAGCGGTAGCCGGAGTAGGCGATCGCCACTCCCGCCACGAGCCACCAGCCGAGATAGCGCAGCAGCCGGGGGCGGTCGGCGACGGCCGCCTTGAGCGCCGGGAAGACCATGAACGCCACCGCCATCAGCAGCACGATGCCGGTGCGCAGCGCGAGGCCCGGCCAGTAGGTGGGGTTGAAGAAGCCGTCCCAGAACCGTCCGGTCTCGAGCCAGCGGCCGGGGGTCAGCTGGAAGGTGATGATGCCGTTGATCACCACCATGGACAGGTAGGCGGTGACGAAGTAGAGCCAGCCGATCGCGACGTGGGTGCGCTTGGCGATCTTGTCCCAGGTGGCGTAGTAGACCAGCGCCGCCACGATCTCGACGATGAAGAAGACCCACTCGATCGCCCAGCCCCAGACATAGGTGCGGATCAGCGCCGAGATCGTCGCCGGCGCCACCAGCCCGGCAACCACCCAGATGCCGACTCCGCTGATGGCGCCGAATATGGTCGACACCAGGATCAGCATCAGCGACGAGCGGCGTGCCAGCTCGCGCAGCTCGAAGTCGCCACGCCGCACCGCCAGCGTCTCGGTGACGGCGATCACCAGCCCGCCGCCGATGGCGAAATGGGAGACGATGACGTGGCTGACGGCCACGACGCCCATCAGTACGCCGCCGCCCAACGCCACTTCGAAGAACGGGTAGTCCATACGACGTGTAATCCTCCGGTTGGGCGTCCGGGGCCGCCGGTGGATGTCCTGCTGGCTAGCCGCGGCCGAGCGATTCGATCATCGAGCGGAAGGCCTGGCGCTGCGTCTCCACGGTGGCTCTCGGCCCGGTGAACTTGAAGAACCAGTTGGCGTCGCCGCCCTCGGCGATGGCACCCAGCAGCATGTGGTCCTCGAGCTCGGCGCTGGGGCCGCCCATCATCGTCATGCCGCCGCTGTAGGTGCCGCGGACCTCGGTCAGCAGCACCGGAACGCCGCCGACCTCGATGCGCTCGGTCTTCATCGCCTCGACCGGCGACCGGCCGTCGGGCTGTCTGAACTGGTTGGCCCAGCGCTCGGCGTTGGCCATGGCGTCACCTCCCTGCCCGGGTCCGAAGTAGAAGACCACCAGCTCTCCGTCGCCGCCCGGCCCGGGAACGCGGTACTGCGCCCGGCGCATGGCGGAGGAGGGGGTCTCGGCGACCCAGTCGGCTGGCGCCTGCCACACCAGGCCGGCGGCGCCGCTGCCGCTGCCCGGGGGCGGCGGGACGATCAGGCTCTCGGCGCTGGAAGAGGGGACGGGAGGGTGGCCGGCGGGCAGCTCGGCGGCCTGCTGTGCCGCCGGGTCTCCGGCTGCCTGCTCGGGTTCCGCGCCCGGCGCGCTCTCGGTGCCCGGGCCGCCGCAAGCCGGCAGGATGATGCAGGCCAGGGCACAGATCCAAAGGGCCAGGGTGCGATTCGAGTGCATGCGGGTTCTCCCGGGTCAGATCAAGCTTGGAAGGGTCGGGTGGCGCCGGTCGCCCGGTCCGCCAGCCGCATTGTACCGCTGCCGGTGGGGCGGCGGCGACGCGTCGGGCGTTGCCGGCGGCGGCGGGCGCGAGCCCTCTCTAGCGCGGCCGGCCGCGAGCGGAGCTGGCGGCGGGCTGCTCGAAGCGCGGCTCTTCCGACAGCGCTTCGAGGTCGGGGTCGGCTGCGAGGTCAGCCGCCGGGAGCCCGCGTTCGATGGCTCGCTGCAGGGCGGCCAGCGCGGCGCCGCGGTCGCCTTCGGCGAGCTCCAGGCGCGCCAGATCGCGGTAGCTGGCGGCGACGCTCCGGTGGGCTTCGCCGAGGGCTCGCGAGCGGATCCGCAGCGCCCGCTCGAGGGCGCTGCGCGCCTCGCCGAGCTCGCCCACCGCCAGCAGCAGGGTGCCCAGCTCGGCGAGGCCGTCGGCGAGCCGCGGGCTCGCCGGCCCCAGCAGCTGCTCGCGCAGCTCGGTCAGCGCGCGGCGCGGTGCCAGCAGACGCGGGGCGAGCGCGACCGCGGCCTCCATCTCCGCCAGCGCGGCTTGCGCCGCGCCGGTTCGCGCCAGCGTGAGGCCGTGGTAGTAGCGGACCTCGCCGTCGGCCGGGTAGATCCTGGCGGCCGTACCGATCAGGGCCAGGGCGTCGCTGAACTCGCCGCGCAGGTAGTGCACGCCGGCGAGGTTCCAGTAGTACGACTGCACCTGGCGCCGCAGATTGTCGTTCCAGGGAGCGGTGCGCAGGGCGGCGTCGTAGCGGCGAGCGATCTGGTGGTGTGGACGGCCCTCGAGCTGCCCGGCGAAACCGTCGAGATAGGCGTCCTCGGCCTGCCAGACAGCGGCCAGCCGGGCCGTCACGCCGCCGGGCAGGCGCTCCATGAGGCCCGACAGGCCGCCGGTCCGCCGCAGGCCGACCAGGAACGCATGGTTCCGCAGCACCCTGTCGTTGACCGGCTCGGCGTAGTCGGCGGGGGAGTAGAACTCGTAGTAGGGATGCTCGAGGCTGTTCTGCAGCTCGCCGTCGGTGGCCGCGAGCAGCGCGCTCTGGTCGGCCACGTAGTGGGCCAGCACCGACTCCGCCGTGGTGAGGCCGTACTTGCGCCAACCGTCGAAGGCGGAGCCCTCCGCCTCCAGCGTCTCGCTCATCCGCCGGGGGTCGATCTCGAGCGCGGCGAGCGAGCCGGTGACGAAGGTGCTGGTCAGCGCCACCTTGCCGGCCGGCGGGAAGTACCAGGCCGTCACGTGCGGGAAGGCGCGGACGAAGGTCGCCAGAATCATCCGGTACTGGCCGGGCGGCAGGTCGTTGGGGATCCACTGGATGACCATGCCGCGCGCGCTCAGGCGGGAGCGCAGCAGCCGGTAGTACTCGGTGGAGTAGGAGAAGCCGTTGGAAGCGTAGTTGTCGGCCGTCTTCTCGTCCGCCGAGACGATGTCGAACCGCTCACTGCCGGTGCGCAGGAAGCTGGTGACGTCGTCGATCACGACCTCGGTGCGCGGATCGTGCAGCACGTCGTGACTCTCGGCCGCGAAGTAGGCCGCCCCTTCGACGACGCTCGGCTCGATCTCGATGCCGACAAGGCGCCTGACGGCTGGGTGGCGGGCGCTCTCGCCGGCCAAGATGCCCGAGCCGAGACCGACCGTGAGCTCCGACTCGTAGCTGTCGAGCAGCAGCTTGGTCAGGTGCGCCAGCACCTGCTGCTTGTAGTCGGTGGCGCCGCTGCCGCCGATCACGATGCCGTCGATGCTCATCCGCTTCTCGCCGGAGCCCGGGTCCTGGAACACCTTGGTGGTGCCGGACAGGCCCTCGCGGTAGTACAGCACCCGGTCGGCGGCAGTCTGCCCCTGCGAAGGGAACTGGAAGCCGAACGAAACGCCCGCCAGCAGCACGGCGGCGCCGACGAACGCCGCCGGCAGCGCGAAGCGCAGCGGCGCGAGGCGGCGGGAGCGCGCCAGCAGGATGAAGCCGCCGAGCGCCAGATTGAGGGCGGCCATCAGGACGATGCCCCTCTGGATGCCGTAGCGCGGCAGCAGCAGCGCTCCCGGCGCCAGCGCGCCCAGAACGTTGCCCACCGTGTTCGCCGCGTAGACCGTGCCGACGTCGCTGCCCGTGCGCCGCAGGTCGCGGAGGTAGATCCTGCCTGCCAGCGGAAAGGTGGCTCCGATCAGGGTCGCCGGCACCAGCATCACCATCAGCGCCACCAAGAAGCGCGACAGCACGAGCAGCGGCAGCTCGCCCGCGGTGCGCCCCAGCAGCCCGCGCAGCACGTCCGACTCGACGACGGAGAACAGCACCGGCAGCGCCACCGCCGACGAGGCTCCGATGAGGATCTGGAGCCAGGCAAACCAGCGCATGTGCCCGATCGGGCGGTCGACGGCGAACCGGATCAGGTAACCGCCGGCGGCGAGGCCGGAGAGAAACGCCACCAGCATCATGGTGAATGCGTAGGTCGAGTTGCCCACCAAGTGGACCAGCGAGCGCGTCCAGTAGACCTCGTAGGCGAACGAGGTGAAGCCGGAGAGGCCGACCGCCCACAGCAGCCAGCGGCGCCCGGACTCCGCGGCCGGCGGGCGTACCCCGATCGTGGCCGGCACGGCGGTCCGCGAGGGCGCGGTCTGGCCCACGGCGGAGCCGCCCGCAGCCGCCGAGGCGAACCAGGCGGCCAGCCCGATGGCCAGGTTGCAGCCGACCGCCAGGTAGATCGATCGGTGGATGCCGAGGGTGCCGATCAGCAGGAAGCCGGCCGCCAGGCTGCCGGCCACGGCGCCGGCGGTGTTGACGGCGTACAGCGTGCTCAGGCCGCCGCCCGCCCGGTCGAGCCGGGTGATGACGAAGCGCGCCAGGATCGGCAGGGTGGCACCCATCAGGACGGTGGGCACCAGGACGAGCGTGAAGGCCACGACGAACCGCAGAACGGCGAGGAGCGGCGCGGCCTCCCCGACGACGCCGTACAGCCAGGCGTAGAGCGAGCCGGTGCGGTCGATGGCGAGCGTCGATACCAGGGCGGCGACACCGATGCCGATCTCATAGAGGGCGTAGAGACGCAGCGGGTTGCGCCGGCGGTCCGCAACCCTGCCGAGCCAGTAGCTCCCCAGGGCCAAACCCGCCATGAACGCCGCCAGCACGGTCGCCACGGCCAGCACCGTGCTGCCGAAGATCTGGCTCAGCATGCGCGACCAGACCACCTCGTAGACCAGTCCGCACGCCCCGGAGAGGAAGAACAGGGTGAGGACGGCAGCTCTCATGGGCGGCGGCGCACCGGCTCGCCCTCGGGCCCCGGAGCGCCGGGCAGATTGTTCCACGCGCGGCCGCCGCCGCGGTGCGCACCCCACCCGCCGAGCCGGGGTCGACGGCGCCCCGGCCGGCGGCAGGCGGGCGAGAGGAGGGGCTAGTCCACGCCCCCGAGCCACGAGCGCGGCCAGTCGCCGATCGGCGGTCGCGTCTGGTGGCACGAGTAGCACTTGGCCTTGTCCGAGTGCAGGTCGTGAACGTCGAACGGGGTGCTGTCCTGGTACTGCTCGCCGCTGCCGTGGCACAGGACGCAGGCCTGGCGCGGCTCGGTGACCGGCGGCGCGTCCCCGGTCGGTCTGCCGTCGCCCGGCAGGTGGCAGGTGTAGCACCACTGCCACTGATCGGCGAGGTGCCTGTCGTGGACCTCCTCGCTGTCGGCCTCTTCGCCGCCCTCGTGGCAGTGCGCGCACTCGCCGTAGCCGGCGCGGTCGAGCTGCGCGCGCACCGGATCGTCGATCTCGGGCATCGGCACGCGGTCGTCCTGCAGGTTGGCCTGACGGTGGCAGGAGCCGCAGTCCAACCGGTTCTCGGTGTGCCGCTCGTGCCTGCGCTCGGGATTGTCCGCGAAGTCGGACGGGCCGCGGTTCGAATGGCAGATCCGGCAGACGTTGCGGGCGCTGCCCACCGGCGGACCGTCCACGACGTCGACCTGCGGCCGCACTCCGCCGTGGCACTCGAGGCAGCTCGCACCCTTGTCGGTGTGCTTCTTGTGGATCTTCTGGATGCCACCGCTCTTGCCGCCCTCATGGCACAGCCGGCAGATCTGGCGGTTGCCCGAGCCGATGACCACGCCGAGGTCGGGGATGAAGCCGTGACAGACGACGCAGTTGGCCTTGTCGACGTGTCTCTTGTGGATGTCCTCGAGATCGCCCGTAGCGCGCTGCTCGCCGTGGCAGGCGACGCAGCGGTGGCCCTTGGTCGGCTCGTCCATCGCGCCGGTCTCGGCGACGAACGGGTTGTGGCACTCCGAGCAGTCGAAGTTCCAGGTGCCGATCGGTCCCAGGATGGTGCTGGCGAAGTCGTTCGGATGGCAGGCCAGGCAGTCGTTGCCGTGCAGGCCGGCCAGGTCGGGCTCGCCGTCGGGCCCGAGATGGCAGTTGGCGCAGTCGGTTTCGGCCTGCGGGTGCGGCCCGCTGAAGCCGCCGAACCCCTCGGGGTGGAGGTGGCACGAGGTGCAGGCCTGGCCGTCGAAGTGGGACTGCCCGCCGGGCGCCGAGCCGTCGTTCTGGTGGTGGTTGGTCAGCGTGTGGCAGGTGTTGCAGACGTCCTCGGTGGTGTTGGCGTCGCCGTCGGCGAAGCTGCCGTCGCCGGTGAGGGCGGTGAACACGACCGCGTGGTCGATCTCCTTGACCAGCGTGACCGGCGGGTCGACGGTGTTGTCCACCACCGTCAGCAGCTCGTCGATGTTGGCCCTGACATAGCGGATGTTGGCGCCGCCCTCGACGTTGCCGACCTCGGCCTGCCAGCCGTGCGGGGCGTGGCAGGCGGCGCACTCGACGTTGTAGTCGAAGCGTGCGCTGCCGGTGACGGCGCTCGAGTGGACGTGCTGGGGGGTGGCGGCGACGAGGGTCCAGGCCTCGGAGTGGCAGGACAGGCAGACCTCGGTGGCGTGCGCCTTCATCTCGTCGACCGACGGGTAGAGGTCGTGGCAGACCAGGCAGTCGCCGCCCGCGAAGCCCGGGATTGCCGCGTGCGGACCCGCCAGCGGCGGCCCGGAGAGGCCGCCCGGAGGACGGAAACCCTCGGGGTGCTGGTGGCAGGAGGTGCAGACCTCACCGTCGCGGTGCGATTGGCCGCCCGGCGCGTCGCCGTCGTTCTGGTGGTGGTTGGTCAGCGTGTGGCAGGCGACGCAGATGTCCCGGTCGTAGAGGGCGTCACCGTCGGCGAAGTCGTCCAGGCTGTCGAAGACGATGTCGCTGGTGATCGTCTTGACCACCTCGACCGGCGGCACCTGGGTCTTGTCCAGCACCGTGATCTGCTCGTCGATGGTCGCCCTGACGTAGGCGAGGTTGTCGTTGCCGTCGACGTTGGTGATATCCCAGCCGTGCTGGTCGTGGCAGGTCAGGCACTCCAGGGTGTACTCGAAGCGCGCGGTGCCGGTGGCGGTGTGCGAGTGGATTCGCGCCACGGTGTCCGGGGCATGGCAAGCGGCGCAGAAGACGCTCGCCAGGCCGTCCGGGTTGTCGGGCGCGCCGGGGAAGAAGCTCGAGTCGTGGCAGCTGCCGCAGTCGGGATCGCCGAACACGGCGTGGGGCCCGGTGAGCGGCGCGCCCCCGCCGGAGGGAGCGAAGCCCGACAGATGGGTGTGGCAGGTGGTGCAGTCCTCGCCGTCGAAGTGGGATTGGCCACCCGGCGCCGTGCCGTCGGCCTGGTGGTGGTTGGTGAGGGTATGGCACACCTCGCAGACGTCGGTTTCGCCGGCCCCCAGCCCGATGCCGTCGGCCAGATCGCCCACGCCCGTGTAGACGATCGCCTGGTCGACCTGCTTGGTGGTGGTCACCGGCACCGTGCCGGTCTGGTCGATCACCTTGAGGTCCTGGAAGGAGCGCCAGCGGCGGAAGCCGAGCGAGTCGAGATACCAATCGTCGGTGTGGTCCCGGACGTACTTGGCGTTGCCGGTGGAGGAGCCGGAGCCAGCGAAGGTGCGGTGCGGGTCGTGGCAATTCGTGCAGTGGATCTCCCGGTTGAAGTCAGCGTGCCACCACGGCGCGCCGAAGTCCCCGTAGCTGAACCGGCTGCTGCCGGTCACCAGGCTGGCGTGCCGCTCCGCCGGCGTGGCGTTGGGCCGGGGCTGGTAGGCGGGGTCGTCGGTGCCGAAGGTCGGCCCGTCGGTGTGGCAGCCGAGGCAGACCTGGTCGGGGGCCTTGATCGCCTGCCAGTTGCTGATCGCACCGACCTCGACGTAGGCGATGTCGTGGCACACGGCGCAGCTGTTCACCGGGAAGCCGGGGATGGCGCCGTGCGGCCCTTCGACGACGCCGCCGGGCGGCCCCGACACCGGCACGGCGAGCGCCACCGTGGCGGCGAGGAGCGACAGCAGGATCGAGCCGGATGCGGCGGCGATGGTGCGCGGTCTGACGGTGGGCATGAGCGGCATCCTCCTGGGCGCGTCGGGTGGCGCGCCCTGCGGTGGGGTCTTCGGGCCCCGGGGATGCCCAAGGCTGGATATCGCGGTCATGCCCGCCGCCGTCGGCTGCGCTCGCACCACCCGGCCGGAGGGCCTGTCTGCCGTCTATAAGACAGGTTCACCTTCGGTCGCCGAGGCGGCGGAGGCAATACCCGTTCGTGTGGGCCCCAGCGCCGGCGGCCCACCCCTGGGGGTGAGCGCCGCGGGCGCCGGTCCAGGCGGAGTACGGCGCCGGCGCGCCCGCCGCCGCTAGTCGACGATCGAGAAGACCTGGATCCGGTTGTTGCCGCGGTCGGCGACGAACAGCTGCCCGTCGACGGCGCTGAGGCCGGAGGGGTGGCGCAGGTAGCCCTCCTTCCAGCCCATCGCCGACTGGCGGCTCAGCAGCGCGCCGCTGCGCTCCAGGATCAGGATTCCGCCGCCGCCCTGGTCGGCGAGAAACAGCCGGCCGAGCCGGTCGGCGACGATGGCGGTGGGAAACGCGCTGTCCGCCGCGAGGCCGCCGGCCAGCGGCACCAGGGTCTCCTCGTCCGTCCGCGCCGCCAGCACCCGCCTGCGGACGCTGTCGACCGCGAAGACCATGCCAGCCGAGTCGACCGCCAGGTCGGAGACGAAACCCACTTCGGCGGGGAAGGCGATCTGCCGACGCAGGCCGCCGCCGCTGCCGAACACCAGGATGCGGGCGCCGGCAGCGTCGAGCACGTACAGCTGCCCCTCGTCGTCCACCTCGAAGCCCTTGACCAGCACCTCGCCGCGGTCGCCGGCGTCCAGCTCGACCAGGCCGCGGAACTCGCCGTTGGGACCGACCCGCACGATGCGGTGCGACCGTCCGTCGAGCGCCAGGATCTGGCCGCTGGGATCCAGGCGGACCTGGGTCGGGTAGGGCAGCTGGGGCAGGCGGATCTCGCCGGTCGGCGCCAGCCGGCCGCTCACCAGCTCGTAGCGCAGCAGACGGCGGTTGCCGGTGTCGGCGACGATCAGCAGCGAGCGGCCGTCGGAATCGACCCCCTCCGGCGCCTTCAGCCCGCTGCCCCGGGCGTCCAGGTAGATCGCGCCAGCCGGTCGCAGCCGCACCTCCTGGGCGGCCGCCGGGGCGGCGGCCAGCAGGGCAGCCAGCACGCCGGTAGCGACGCGGAAGGCTGGGTTTGTCATCTCGGCGTCACCGGCTCATCTGCTCGTGGCACTGGACACACAGCGGCCCGCCCGGGTCCAGATGCGCGAGCGCCTTGTGCGCCGAGCCGTGCGGCCGGTGGCAGCTCAGGCAGTCGACGGTCAGGTTGGGGTTGCGCTGGTCGACGACCTCCGGACCGAGCGGGTGGGAGGAGTGCGCCCCCCAGTCGTGGCACTCGCCGCAGAGCGTCGCCACGTCGGCGGTAGCGAGCAGGAAGACGTTGTCCGCCGCGTGCGGCTCGTGGCATGCCGAGCAGTCGCCGTCGGCCACCGGCCCGTGCCGGGTCGCGGCGCTCGCCAGCTGGTCGAGAGCGGCGGCGTGGCACTCGCCGCAGAGCAGCGTGGTCGGCTCGACCAGCAGCCCTTTCTCGGTCGAGGCGTGCGGGTTGTGGCAGGTCAGGCAGCCGCTGGCGTCGGCGACCGGCCAGTGGATCCGGTCTCGCGCCAGCGCCTGGTTGACCACCTCGGAGTGGCAGCCACGGCACAGCGCCTGGCCGGTCCGCTTGAGAGCCAGCGCGTCCGATGCCGAGGAGGGGGCGTGACACTGGTTGCACATCTTGCGGGTGATCGGCTCGTGCACCTCGGCCAGCAGGATCCCCGAGGTGTTCGAGCCGTGCGGGTCGTGGCAGGAGGTGCAGCGAGAACTGCCGACCGGGTAGCCCATGTGGCTCTGGGCGAACGACGCCCGTGCGGGATCGTGGCAGTCGGCGCACAGGCCGCCGGTCGGTTTCTTGAGCAGGAAGTCCGAGGCGGTGGAGGCGTGCGGGTCGTGGCAGGTGGTGCAGCTCTGCCGCACCGGCGAGTGCTGAAACTCCTGTCCCTCGAGCTGCTGCGCCATCGACTCGTGGCAGCTGAAGCAGAGCTCGCTGCCGGTGGTGGTCAGGACGTTGGCGTTGGCCGCCGCGTGCGGGTCGTGGCACGCCACGCAGCCGCCCTCGATGGCGGCCTGGTGAACGCTCAGACTGCCGGCGGGGATCAGACCGGCGTGGCAGTCGGTGCAGATGCTGTCCCCGTCGGCCGCCAGCAGCTGCCCGTGGGAGGAGGCGTGGGGGTTGTGGCAGTCCGAGCACTGCCCCGAGCGCACCGGGGTGTGCACCGACGGCAGCGCCATCTGGTCCTCGAGCTCGGTGTGGCAATCCAGGCACACCTTGCCGGTGGCGCCGGGCTTCAGCCGGTACGGGTTCTGGGCGAAGGCCACGGCCGGCAGCAGGAGGCCGGCCAGGGCCAGGATCAGTCGAGCCGGTGTCATCGGCGTCTCGCTAGCCCTCCCTGGCAAGGTGGCAGTCTTCGCACGAGCCGGCGGCGAACGGCGCGTGCTCGTTCTGCTTGAAGAAGCTCGGGCTGTCGGAGGCGTGTGGCGCGTGGCAGCTGACGCAGTTCATCACCGCCGGGTCGATGCCGAGATGGGCGCCCGAGAACTCCTCGCTCCGCAGATCGTGGCAATCGCCGCACAGCGACAGCTGGTTGCCGGTGAGCAGCGGCCGGTGCTCGCCGAAGTGGGGTTGATGGCAGCGCACGCAGTCGCGTGCGGCAGGAGCGTGGGCCCGCGCGGTGCGCATCTGCTCCGCGAGCTCCTCGTGGCATGACAGGCAGAGCTCGGGACCCAGCTCCACCAGCAGCGCATTGAGCTTTGACTTGTGCGGGCTGTGGCAGGCGGTGCATTGGCCTTCGGTGAGCGGCGCGTGCACGGTCTCGGCGCTTGCCGCGCCGTCCGTCACGTCGCTATGACAGTCGCCGCACAGCTCGCCCTGTGCGCTGAGGATCATGCCCTCGAGCTTGCTGGCATGCGGGTCGTGGCAGGTCAGGCAGTCGCCGCCTTCGAACGGCATGTGCTGGTTCTCCGCCGGGTCCTGCCGCAGCAGATCCTGGTGACATCCGCTGCAGGTGTCGACCCCATCGGCCAGCAGCAGCCCGGGCTCGTTCGAGCCATGACCGTCGTGGCACGCGATGCAGTTGCCGACCATTACCGGCCGGTGGACGGTCGTCTGCTGGAACTCGATCTCCGAGTCGCCGTGGCAGTCGTAGCACACCCTGTCCGGGCGGTTGTGGAGGATCGCTACGCTGTTCGAGCCGTGGGGGTTGTGGCAGGAGGTGCACATCCCCGCGCTGAACGGCTCGTGCTCGACGCGACGCTGCCCGCCGTCGTCGGAGTGACAGGTGGAGCACAGCTCGGCACCGCGGGCGAGCAGCAGCTGGCCGTGGTCGGCGGCGTGCGGCGCGTGGCAGGTCAGGCAGCCGTCGCCTTCGGTCACCGCCGCGTGCGCACTGGTGACGGGCTTGCCCTGGTCGGCGTGGCACTCGACGCACAGCAGGTTGCCCTGGCGGGCCAGCAGCGAAGGCGCGTCGGCGGCGTGCGGGTCATGGCAGTCCGAGCAAGAGCCGGCTTCGAACGGCGCATGCGCCTGCTGCCCCTCGGCGGCGAGATCCGACGCATCGTGGCACATGAAGCACAGCTCGCCGCTCTCCTCGCTCAGCGCGAAGGCCGACGACGAATCTGCCGGCTGGTGGCAAACGTCGCAAGCGGCGTCGGCCACCGGGCCGTGGACGCTGGTCTTGAGCAGCCGCGGCTGCTCGGCCGAATGCGGGTCATGGCAGGCGCTGCAGTCGGCCGACGCCACTGGGTAGCCGCCGTGCGCCTTCTCGAACGACGCCTCCCGGGCGGCGTGGCAGGACAGGCAGAGCGAGGTCGAGGCGCGGCTCAGCAGGGCCGGCTCGTCCGAGCTGTGCGCCAGATGGCAGGAGGCGCAGCCCCCCTCCTCGAGGGCAGCGTGCACCACTGCCCGCCGGTACGAGGCGGGCTCGTGGCACTCGTAGCAGGCCTCCGCACCCTCCGCTTTCAGCAGGTGGCTGCCCGCCGACGCGTGGGGGTCGTGGCAGGAGGTGCAATCACCCTGCTCGAGCGGCGCGTGGACATGCGCCCGCTCCAGGCCGAGCTCTTCGCTGCCGTGACAGCTCAGGCACAGGTCGCTGCCTTCCTGCTTGAGGATCAGCGCCGGCAGCAGGCCGTGCCGCAGATGGCAGCTCTCGCAGCCGCCGTCGGCCAGCCCCGGGTGCCGGCTCGGCAGCGACAGGTACCGGGCCGCGAACTCCTCGTGGCAGTCGAGGCACTGCTTGCTCTTGAAGGTCCGCCGCTGTGCCCACGAGGCGTCGCCGGCGGCGACCAGCAGCGCGGCCCACAGGCCCAGGGCCAGGACGATCGGCAGCGGCTTTCGCCCGCTCATCCGCCCACCCCGAGGAACTCCTCGAGACCTTTCCCGTCGACCAGGACCTCGACCTCCGAGGCCTTGCGCAGCTCGCCCATCCACCTCTCGAGGGTGGCCTGCCGCTTGCGAGCGAAGAGCTTGCCGGCGATCTCCCTCTTGACCTCCTCGAACGCCTTCGGTTGCGGCGGGAAGAACTCCACCACCCGCAGCACGTGGAACGGCCCGCCGGCCTGCTCGCACAGCCGGAAGTCCCCCTCGCCGGCCCCTGCCAGGGCGTCCTGCGCCGCCTGCGGCAGCGTCGGCACGGACAGCAGCTTGCCCGCAAAGGCCCATTCCTCGGCGATCTGCGAGGGGTCGGCCTGCCCCGCGGTGTGCTCGCGCATCCAGCCCATGTCCGAGCCCTGACGCAGCCTGGCGAGGGCGGTGGCGGCGTCGTCGCGGCGCACGAACGCCAGGCTGTCGAGCCGCACCATGGTCGGCGTCGCGAACTCCGCGCGGTGGTCGGCGTAATGCGCCTCGAGCTCCTCGACCTCGAGCTCGACCCGCGGATCGATCACCTTGCTGACGAAGGTGCTGAACAGCACGGCCTCTTCCTCGGCGCGCAAGGCGTTCTGGAAGGACGGCCGGCCTTCGATGCCGAGGCGCTCGGCCTCGAGCTCGACGGCGCGCACGAGGATCAGGCGATCGAGCACGCCGGGGATCTCGTCGTTCACCCGTCGGCGCTCGATGGCGCGGTCGATGCCGTGGAAGAACCGTGCTTGGATGCGCGCGGTGAGGTCCGCGACGGTGATCGGCTCGCCGCCGCGAATGCCGACGAGTACCCGCAGATCTCCGCGCAGCGCTGCCAGGCTGGAGTCGGAGGAGTCGTAGTCCAGGCTCTCGATCAGCGCCCGGTCCGGAGAGGCGTAGCGCTCGCGCAGCTCCTGGGAGTACTCCGCCAGCGCCAGCTCCTGGCGCATCGCGAGGGCCTGCTGCTCGGCGCCTGCGCGGGCCTCGGGGTCGTCCGGCAGGCGGGCGCCCAGCAGCTTGACGACGGTGAAGCGGTTGCCGAGTGAGATCGGTGGCGTGACCTGGCCGACCTCCAGCTCGTCGACCGCCCGGGCGACGCTCGGCAGCAGCTGTCGAGCCGGAAGGTACTGCGCCGCCTCCCGACGCTCGGCCTTGCCGAGCTGGATCATCTTCTCAGCCAGGAAGTCGAAGTCGGCGCCGGCCTCGATCGACATGCGGAACGCGTTGGCCGCCTCGACGGTAGGGAACAGCACCGACGCCACCTCGACCTCGCGCACAGCCTCCCGATACAGACGCTCGACCTCCGCACGGTCCGCCTCGACGATCCCCTTCACCCTCTCCCGGGTCACCGCCCGCTTGATCAGGTCGCGGCGCACGGCCTCGATCTGGTCGGCGACCTGCGGCAGCTCGTCGAGGCCGATGGCCCGCGCCTCCTGCACCACCAGCCGCACGCTGATGATCCGCTCGAGCAGGGCCAGCGGGTCGGGCGGCTGCACCTGGGCCTCGCCCACGCCCTCGTGCATCGTGCCGAGGTGGTGGAGGAGCTCGGCCATGGTGACCGCCTCGCCGTTGACCCGCGCCAGCTCTTGCGAGGCGGGGTCGGCCGACGCGCCGATCGCGGCCGCGGCCGGAGCCACCGCCAGGGCCGCAACGGCGACGATCGCCCTCCACCACCGCCGCCTGCCGGTGTGCTGTTGGCGCCCCATTCCCCCTCCTCGTGAGCATCTTATCGGTGGATTCGATCGCATGACAATCACTCCGGTGGCCGTCCCCCGACCGCCGCCGGCCTCACGCGCTCGCTGACGATCTTCCAGCCGTTGGTCTCGCGGCGCATCTCCAGCGTCTTGTCGACTACGTCCGCATAGCTGTCGGATCGGTAGGACTGCCGGAAGGTCGCCAGCGCCCGGTCGGTACCGGTGACCTCGACGGCCAGCGCCTCCAGCGCGAGCTCGATGAAGCTCGGCCCGGTGAGCCGCGCTCGGCGCTGCGCCTGCCAGCTGTCGAGGCCGAGGCCGCCCGCCGGCCGGAACTCGGCCGAGTAGCTCGCCAGATAGTCGTCGACCCGCTGTCCGGCCCAGGCTTCAGCCCACCCTCTGACTGCCGCTTCGACCCGGGCCCGGTGCGCCTCGTCGCCGGCCGGTCCGGCGGCGACCGGCTCTGCCGCCTCCGGTCGTGTTGCCTCGGCGAGCGCCGTCTCGAGCTCGCGTACCTTCTGCTCGAGCCCGTCGATCCTGTCTTCCGCCTGCTCGGAGCGCCTCCGCGCCTCGGCCAGCAGGCCCTCGAGAGCCTCTATCGAATCGCTTTGCATCGCCTCCCGACGCTCCGCCTCGGTCAGCCGGGTGGCGGCCGCCTGCGCGGCCTCCCGGTTCTCGGCGAGCGCGCGCGCCAGCTGGGAGATCCGCTCCTGGCTCTGTTCGAGGCTCTGCTCGAGCTTGCCGGCTCGGGTGCGGGCCTGCTCGGCCTCCATGCGAGCTGCCGCGGCCTGACGCTCGAGCTCGGCGCGCGCCGCGGTCGCGGCGTCCAGGCGGCGGCTGACTTCTTCCGGATCCCCGGCCACGACGACGAGCTCCGCCAGCGTCTCCTGTAGCGGGCCCGCCGTCGGCGGGGCCAGGTCGCCGCGCTCGCGGAACGCGAGCACGATCGCCTGCGCCAGCTCCGAGGCCAGCTGGTAGGCAGTGGCGATCTCGCCGACGTCGAAGAAGAAAACCCCGTCATGGCCCTCGGTGTGGCTGACCGAGGACCAGACGACCTGCTGGCTGGCGGTGTCGATGGCGCGCAGCGAGAAGCCGACGGCAGGCTCGGGCTTGCCGGGCCCCGCCTCCCGGTACTCGGTCACTTCGCCGTAGATCACCGCCGTCACGCTGAGCGACGCCCGCAGCACGTCCACCTGCGGGATCGACGGCCCTTCGATCTGGATCTGGCGGGTTTCGAGCATCGCCTGCCGCACCACGCCAGGCTCGACGACCTCGCCGCCGGCCGCGGCGAGATGGCGCACCAGCTGATCGCCGAGCATCTCGCCGGCGTAGCGGGCGGTGCTCTCGTTGGCGAACGGCAGCACCGCGATGCGGCCCCAGGGGGGGCGGATCGGATCGCCCTCGGGCGAGGCGTAGGCGACCTTCGGTCGGAACCGCTTGGCGGTCTTGCCCGCGCCGCGTTGCGAGAGCTCGCCGCCCGCCGCTTGCAGCACCGTCGTGGTCAGGGAGTCCATCAGCTCGGTGACCACGTGGTCGAGAACCACCTCCGGGTCGGAGATCAGCCCCAGCCCGAGGATCCCCGGAGACTCGTCACCGGTCTCGACCGCGCTGTCCATCCAGAGGACGCGGGGCACCTCGCCGGTCGAGACCAGTCGGGAGGTCAGGCCGACCTTGGGAGGATCGCCGGCCTGGTAGAGGTCGAGCGACGTGATGAGCACCGCGCGGGCGCCGGTCTCGGATCGCAGCTGGTGCGCGGTCTCGCGGCTGATGCCGCCGGTGTAGCGCAGCCGGTGGCGGCGCATGAAGCTCCCCAGCACCGCGCCATCGAGGATCGGGATTCCGCGGTCCGCCAGCCGGGCCACCAGCGCGTCCCGCACGCGCCCGACCGGCACCGCTTCGCCGGTGCGGTTGAGCAGGGGCAGCACCGCGATCCCGCGGCCGGAACCTACCGGCCGGCCCTCGGCGGTGACGAGCCAGGGCGTGGCCAGCAGGGCGGTTGTGGCCAGCAGCAGGGCTGCCGCCCGCGCGGCGGCGGACCGATAGGCGGATGGCTGGCGGTTGCTCACGATACTCGCGCTCACGATCTCGGGCAGACGGCGAGGGGTGGCTACTCCTGGGTGAAGAGCCGGTCGAGCAGGTCCTCGACCGCCTGCGAGATCACGATGTTCATCGGCTGGCCGCCGCCGCCGAGCAGCCGCTCGGAGGTTCCGATGCCGCCCCGCGTCGCCGAGGCGCTCCAGATCACCCTGCCGGTCTGCGCCTCGATCATCTTGACGCTCAGCGTGCAGACGTTGGCGGTGGCCGAGGCCGAGCGCACCTGGCCGTACTCCAGCACGATGCCGGTGATGACCACGTCGGCGCCCAGGTTCTTGGCCAGGTTGACCGCCTCTTCGGCCGACGGCGCCGTCGGGTCGTTGGGCGACACGCGCGAGATGGCCCGCCGCACCTCGCCCGGCGGATGCACGTAGACGTCGACCGTCGCCTGCAGCATGGTCATGAACACCTCGCGCACCGTGTCGCCGGCCCGCGAGGCGACGGTCAAATTGCCGAACGGCATGACCGCGACCGAGCGGATCAGTCCGAAGTCCATGTTCGGGTCGTGGAACGTCGCCTCGGCGCCGCGGTGGGACGCACAGCCGGCCAGCAGGCCGGCGGCGGCGAGACATGCGAGGACTGCTGTGGTGCTCCTGGTCATTGGCTGGGTCCCTCCGACGGTCGGCCCGCCTCAGAAAGTGAACCTCAAGCTGCCCTGGACGCTCTCCTGCTGCCGATCCTCGAAGGTCGAGCCGAAGTCGGACTGGAAGTAGCTGAGCTGCAGGTAGCGACTGGGCGTGACGTTCCAGCGCGCGCTGGCCGACAGGTTCCTGGCAAGGGCGTCGAGCTCGGAGCGCAGGGTCTCGTCATAGGTGAGGGTCAGCTGGAGGCTGCCGTCCGGAAACGGGCTCCATGAGAGATTGTAGTTCTCGCGCGTGCGGTCGGGGCGTCCGGGCTGCTCTTCCAACCGGTAGGAGCCGAACAGGTAGAGAGCCGGGAACGGCCGGTAGCCGATGCCGATCTCGCTTGCGGTCAGGTCACTGCTGACGGCGGCCCGCCGTGGGCCGTCCCGGCGCTCGCTCTCGCGCAGCAGGTAGGTCAGGTTGACCGACACGGTGGGGTGCGGAACCAGCGTCGTCGAGGCGGTCACCTGGGTGGAGTCGATGCGCCCGACCTCGGGGTTCTCGCTCCGCGAGCGGCCCAGGCCCAGCTCGGCGGTGACCCCCTGGTAGAGCTCCGCCGAGGTCTGCAGGAAGACCGAGCGGAACTCCCGGGTTCCGCCCTCCTCCTCGGTGCGGGTGCCGCTCACCACCAGGCTCTGGCGCAACGTCGGCAGCCACGAGGCGCGCAGCGCCGCGGAGAAGGGGTAGGAGACGAACTCCCGGTCCCCTTCGCTGCCGTCCTCCCGAGCGGCGCGTGTCGCGAAGCTGAACACCGGGCTCAGGCGCTGGCTGAACGAGAGCGCGTTGGACAGGCTCTCGCTCGCCGTGCGGTCCTCCGGGTCGATCCTGAAGTACGACAGGTCGTGGTAGAGGCTGCGGTTGGCCAGCAGCTTGGTGCGCAGGCTGCCGCTGAAACGGTGGGTGGTGATCCCGGGCTCGTCCAGCAGCTCGTCCGCCCGCGTCCGCTCGAACGCCTCCAGCTCCGTGACCAGGATGAGCGGGAACTCCTCGGCCCGCTGCACCGACCGGTCCAACGGCGCGGTGACGATCTTGAGGTAGCGCGCCGAGAGCTCGCCGAAGCGCAGCTCGAAGCGGTTCTCGAGCGGCCCGAACCGGACCCGGGCGACCGTCTCCCGTAGCTGCCACAGCCGGTTGTCCGAGCTGGTGTAGAGCTGCCAGCGGAAAGCCGAGGAGATCTCGGGCGGCAGCTCGCGGTCGACGCGCACCACCAGGGTGTCGACCGCGGTCTCGACGCCGAAGTCGAGACCCAGGTTGCGCGGCCGGTCGTCCTGCCCCGGTCCTGGCAGGCCGAGGTTGATCCCGGCCGAGGCGGCCGTGTCGCCATCGGTGAGCGCCGGGTTCGGCTCGAGCACCGAATCGAGCGGGAACTCGGTGACCACCGACAGCCCGGTGAGCGCCGGCCGCGGTGTCACTACCTCACCCTCGCCGGCCCTCAGGATCTCCCGCTTGAGGTAGTTGCCGTTGTATTCGAAGCTGAGCTGCAGACGACGCTCGAGCCACGAGTCGGCATAGCTCAATCGCCCGGCGTGAGTGGTGAAGCGCAAATCGGTGCCCTCGAGCCGGTTCTCCTCCTGGCGCAAGCCGCCGCGGTAGTACAGCCGGACGGTGTCGATCGGTGCGTACTCGCCCGTCAGGTCGAACAGCGACTCGCTGAGGTCGCGCAGCTCGCGCGCCTTGTCGTAGATGTCGGTGTGCAGCAGGCGTGCCGTCCAGACGGGCAGATCCTCGGGGCGCCAGCCGAGCGTCAGGTTGAGGCTCTCGCGCACGTCGCCCTGGGACGAGTCGGCGGCGTCCAACGTGTCCTCGAGGCGGTAGAAGCCGGCGTCGGCGAAGTACACCGGAGTTCGGAAGACGAGGCTGACGTACGAACGCAGCCTCTCCTGGGTGGTGTCCGGCTGCGCCTCGGCGCCGCGGCCCTCGGTCTGGTTGTGCTCGTACAGCCCGCCGGCCGACAGCAGCAGGTTGGGAAACAGCGTCGTCGAAGCGTCGAACGAGTAGCGCTGCAGCATTCCGAGGCTCTGGCGGTCGCTCGGCTGAACGGCTGCGCCGCGCGTCCGGGCGTCGCTCGCGGCGGCGATCCACTCGATGTAGCCTCCGGCCCGCTGCGCCTGACCGGGGGTGGCCAGCAGCGCGAGCAGGGCCGTGACCGCCGCCCTCGGCAGCCTGCCGGATGAGGGAGTCGTCCTCACCTCTCGCCAGCCAGCGCCACCCAGTAGACGGGCTCGCCGAGGTCGGCGCGGGCGACGGTCTGCTTGCCGACCAGGCGGACGACGTGCAGCTCGCCGAGCTCGGGCAGCGCGACGTGCAGGGTGTTCTCCTCGCCATCGATGGCCAGGAACGAGACGCCACCGGCGACCGGGATCGAGTCCACCGGCAGCAGGGAAAGCGGATCGTAGACCTCGACCACGCCGCCGTCGCTGAAGCCGAGGTAGACGAGGTCGGTGCGCGGATCCACCTTGAGCGCCGTCACGCCCGAGCCCACCAGCACCCGTCGCTCCACCGCCAGGGTGGTGGTGTCGATGACCGTCAGGTAGGGCGAATGACGGTGGACGACGAAGAGCCGCTCGCCCGTGCGGTCGAGCTGGGCGCGGAACGGCTCGGGCTCGGTCGCGACCGTCGCCACCACCCGGCGCGTCGCGATGTCGACGACGGTCACGCTGCTGGCGGCGGTGTTGGCGACAAACGCGCGGGCGCCGGTGGGGCCGATAACCACCGCACCGGGGCGATCCCCGACCGGGATGCGGTCGAGCTCGACCATCGCCAACGGGTCGAGCACGCTCACCGTTTGCGAACCGAAGTTGGCGGCGAGCAGGGTGGCGCCGTCCGGCGTCAGCGCCAGCTCCCGGGGCTGGTCGCCACCGCGCAGGCGCACGCTCCGCAGGACCCCCATCTCCAGCAGGTCGACGGCGATCACGCTGTCGTCGTTGCCCAGCGCGACGTAGGCCAAGCGCCTGGCCTCATCCAGCGCCAGCCCCTCGGGGCGCGGACCCGTGGGCAGCATGTGGATCACCGCGCCGGAGACCTTGTCGTACAGCATCAGCCGGTCGCCAGCGGGTGCCGACAACAGTCCCAGGGCCGCTACCGGCAGGCGCGTCGCGGGACGGCCGACGAAGGCGGGCGTCAGTCGGAACTCGGAGTCGACCGCCGCGCGGTAATCGAGGTCGAGCGTCAGCACCACCCCGCCCCGCTTGCGGACGCGGAAGGGCACGGCTACCGTCACCGGCTCGGGCGGCGGCAGCAGGGCGGCGCGGCCGTCCGGCCGGGCGACCGCCGCGTCGAGGACCCGCAGCTCGAGCCCGGCGTAGCGCCCGGCGGGCAGCGCCGCCGTGGCCAGCCGTCGCTGCCGCGTCAGCTCGCTGCCGCGCAGCTCACGGAGATGCAGCACGAGCGGCTCGCGGGCTCCGTCCTCGGCCACCGCCACCAGCGAGTCGAGCCGCAGCTCGAGGCGCGCCGCGTCGGGCGAGAACGGGCGCAGGTAGACAGCCAGCAGGCCGTCGTCGAGCCGCTCGGCAGGTGCCGGTGAAGCCGCGTGGGCGGCCGCCGGCACCAAAGCCAGCAGGATCGCCGCCAGGCGTCTCAACAGGGGCTCCTCCCTTCGCCGCCTACTCGAGGATCGAAAAAGAAGGGCTGGCACGAAACCGTGCCAGCCCTTGCGCCTTGGTCTACAGGGCGATTATAGCCCGTCGACCGGATCGGCTAGTCCTTGACGTGGCACTTGTTGCACAGCACGCGCTGGTGAGCGGCGAACTCCTTGGTGGCCGGCCGGCCGTAGTAGGCGTCCGTCATCTGCTCGATGGTGTAGCCCGTGTTGAACTGGCCCTGGTTGCCCAGACCGGCGTCGATGCCGGGGTAGACCGGAGCGCCGGAGCTGCCCAGGGTCAGGAACTCGGCGTCACCGTTCCAGCGCAGGGCCCACTTCCAGCCCGACGCGTGGGCGCGGTGGCAGGAGAAGCAGGCCAGGCGGTCCTGGGTGGTGGGACCGTTGAGGTCCGAGTCGTCGGTGACCGCCTTGGCGGCCAGCGTCTGGATGTTGTTGGTGTTCAGCGCGAACGGCACCAGCGAGGTGAACGACGACGTCGCCGCGCCGGTCAGATCGCCGGTCATCACGTAGGCGTTGTAGTTGTTGACGATCGGCGTGCTCAGCTGGTCGTCCACCTTGTGCTTGAAGCCGGGGTTGTCGGTGTGCATCGCCGGATGGCAGGTCGAGCACCAGCGGCCCCAGGAGGCGAAGCCCTCGGCGCCGGTCGCCTTGTAGCCGTAGGCGGTCCGTGTCGTGGTGGTGGCCTCGCTGCGGTTGTAGCTCCCAGGCACCACCGCCGCCGGCACGCCGGGGTAGTTCACCGCGCCCCACGCGGTGTAGTAGGTGCCGGGCAGCAGACGGTAGGTCCCCACCGCCTCGCCGACCGCCGGCTCGGCGCCGTAGGAGCCCGAGTCGAAGATCGGGTCGTGGGTCGCGCCGAGGGTCGGCACCTGGATGGTGGGGTTGGTGCCGTCCGCGCCGGTCTGCCGGCCCCGACCGTGCGGGTCATGACAGCTCACGCACGACAGCTGATCCGAGGGCATGGTGCCGCCGGGGGCGGTCAGGTTGTCGCTGTCCTGGATGTAGTTGTTGTCCGCGGCGATGATGTTGTGCCCCTGGTTGCGACCGAAGAACGACAGCGGCGCGCCGTAGGTGGCGGTCGCGGTGCGGTTCATGCGCAGCCAGGCGAAGTCGCCGCCCGGTCCCTTCTGCAGCGGCCCGTCGGTAGGGTTGCCCGTCATGTAGGACTCGGCCGTGCTGACCCGGTACGAGCGGACCGTGGTGCCCTCGTGGCACGTCAGGCAGGTCGAGCTCTGGTCGGTGCCGACCAGCAGGTAGCTGCTGGACGCCGGGCTGTGCATGCTGTGGCAGCCGCTGCACTCCGCGACGCCTCCGTCGTGGAAGCCGTAGGCCGCGGCACCGAAGCCGAGAACGGCCACAGCCATCAGAAAGAGTGTCTTCTTCACTGCGATTCCTCCTCTCGAATGAGAGCGTGTTGCTCTGCCGGCAAGCCTCGGGAGCTTGCGCGGGGCGACTCTCTGTCAGTTGCACTATCCGCAGGTCTCTCTGTTCCCTGGTCACCTCCTTTTTGTAGCGGCTCGCTCTCGGCCGCGAGCGCAGCGCCGGCGGTCCTCAGTGCGAAGACCGCGACGCCTTCCTTTCGCGCCTGGGTCACGTACAGCCGGCCGTCGTTGCCGACGGTCAGCTCGGTGGGTCGGACCAGAGCCAGGCTGTCCGGCTCCAGCCCGAACTCGAGAACGAAGTCGAGGGAACGGTCGAACATCATGACCACGTTGCGCAGCCGGTCGGCCACGAAGACGTTGCCGTGGTCGTCGGCGGCGATTCCCGAAGCGATTCCGAACAGGCCGGGGGCCGATCCCGGGCCGCCGAACCGCCGTACCTGCCCGTCCGGCGGGACGATGAACGCCTGGAAGAGAACCGGGATGGTCAGCAGCAGGTTGCCCCGGCTGTCCAGGCCGGTGCCGAAGATCTGCTGGGTGGCCGGATCCTCGATCGCCAGCAGCTCGGCCAGGTCCCAGGACCGCACCAGGCGGCCGGAGCGGTCCAGGACCACCGCGCGCAGCTCGTTGGTGCTCACCAGGTGGAGCAGGCCGTCGCCGTACAGCAGCCGATCCGGCGAGAAGCTCCGCAGCTCGCTCGGCAGCTCGATCTCCAGACGCTCGAGCGGCTCGCCGCGGTAGTCACAGCGGACGATGTCCCAGCGCTGCTCGCGGTCGGACAGCACCTGGTGGGCGAGCAGCAGGATGTCGCCCTCCGGCTCCACCGCCAGGCCGTAGACCATGCCGAGGTCCCAGTCGTCGCCGAAGCGGAAGCTCTCCATGCCGGCGGCGTTGAACACCCGCACCGTGCGGCCGGTGGTGGCGTAGACCTCGTCGCGGTCGCGGTCGACGTGCAGGATCACGTCGTCGTAGGGAACGGCGCCGGAGAAGTCGGACAGGCTGTAGAGGTAGCGCACCTCCGTGGCAGCTGCCGGGCGAGCAAGGCCGCAGACGGCCGCGGCCAGGCAGACGCAACTCAGGCTTGCGAACCGTGCGGCTCCCTTCGGCATGTCCTTTCCAACAGCAACCGCCGTGCCATTCGTCAGCTCGACCGGTGGCCACCGGAGGGGCGCGCTCCGCGATCCTGAGGCTGGACCGTAAGCTGCTGGAAACAATGCGCTTATGGTGTTCTCGAAGGGCGTCCACAGGCGCCGCTCGCGGGGCGCCGATCGCGGCCGTCTCGCGCATCGACAGGCGCGCATGGGTCGGGGTGTGAAGTTCTTCCCACAACCGAGCCTCGGGTGGGGAAAATCCCTCTCCAGGCGGGCTGCCGGATCGTCGGTCAGCGCAGCCCCGACCCGCCCGCCCGGGTGCGGACTCATCCGCAGCCGACCCTCCGCCGGCGGGGAATTCTCCGCAAGGGAACGCCCCTAACGAGTCACTGGGGTCGCGGACGGTGTGGCCGATCGTCGCGACTGGTGCGGGCCGCCCGGGCGGCCGTCTCCACCAGCCGCTCGATCTCCGCTCGGAGGTCGGCCAGGGCGTAGGGCTTCTCCAGGAAGTGCCCGCTACCGTTCAGCGCGCCGAGGCCGGCATCCACGGGACTGCTGTGGACACACGACTCGTACAGCACCGGAATCGGCGGTGAGTGCTTCTGACACAGCTCCTGGAGCTCGCTCCAGGGCAGATCCGCGGGCGTCAGATTGATGATCATCGCCTGCGGCGGCCGCACGGCAAGCCGCCGGAGGGCGTCGTCGAACGTGGCCACGCATTCGACCTCGACGCCCAGCGGGGCCAGGCGGCGTACCACGGAGGTCAACACCCGGCTGCCGTCGAGCACCAGCAGATGCACGGTCGGAATTCCCCTTCGATCAGCAGACGGATGCAACCGGCGTTCCACCTGGGCCGGCGGCGCCGGCCGCGGGCAGACGGCAGGAGACAGCGGTCGGCGAGGGATCCGCCCGCCAGCTAGATGCCGAACTTCTTCAGCCGGTAGCGCAGCTGGTCGCGCGACACTCCCAGCAGCTCGGCGGCGCGTGTCTGGTTGTTGCCCGCCGCCTGCATCGCGCGCTCGACGAGTCGTCGCTCCATCTCCTCCAGCGGCACGATCGCCGCGTCGTCACCGGCGGCGTCGGCGCCGGTCGCGATCATGCCCACCTGGTCGAGAATCAGCGAGCGCGGTCCGATCATCGAACCGCTCTCGAGCACCAGGGCTCGCTCGATGACGTTGCGCAGCTCGCGGGCGTTGCCCGGCCAGGTGTAGCTGAGCAGACGGTTCTCCACCTCGCGATCGAAGCCCTCGAGGCGGCGGCCGAACTTCGCCCGCAGCTGGCCGAGAAAGTAGCGCGCCAGCGGCAGGATGTCCTCGGGGTGCTCGCGCAGCGGCGGCACCCGGATCGGGAAGATGTTGAGCCGGAAGAACAGGTCCTGCCGGAACGACCCGCGCTGGACCATGGCTTTCAGATCGCGGTTGGTGAGCGCGATCACCCGCACGTCGACGTGGATCTCCCGGCTGCCGCCGACGCGGCGCAAGCGCCGCTCCTCGAGCACGTGCAGCAGCTTGGCCTGCAGCTCGGGCTTCAGCTCGCCGATCTCGTCCAGCACCACCGTGCCGCCGTCGGCCAGCTCGAAGGCGCCCTTGCGGGTGCTCTTGGCGTCGGTGAAGGCGCCGCGCTCGTGCCCCAGCAGCTCGCTCTCCACCAGCTGGTCGGGGATGGCGGCGCACGGCACCTCGATCAGCGGCCGCTCCCTGCGCGGCGAGTGGGTGTGGATCTCGCGGGCGAGCAGGTTCTTGCCGCTGCCGCTCTCGCCGAGCAGCAGGATGCTGGACACCTCGGACTCGGCGACCTCTCTCGCCACGCGCAGCACCTCGCGGAAGGTCGGCGACTCGGCGATCAGCTCCTGATCCAGGTCGCGCGCTCGGCTCTGCCGGGCCGCCTGCGCTTCGAGCTGGTCGCTGCGCTGGCTCAGCGAGCGCTCCACCAGCCGCACCAGCTCCGCCTGGTCGACCGGCTTGTTGAGGAAGTCGAAGGCGCCCAGCTTCATCGCCCGCACCGCATCCTCGACCTGGCCGACGGCCGTCATGACGATCACCACGCTGTCCTCGAGCTGGCGACGATGCTGCTGGTAGAAGTCGAGCCCGTGGCCGTCGGGCAGCGACAGGTCCAGCAGTATCACGTCGGGCTGGAGCTTGCCGATGTGGTCCCTGGCCTCGGCGAGGTCCGCGGTGACGTGCACCGCGTGGCCCGCGCGGGTGAGCTGCTCGTTGAGCGCCCAGCGCAGCAGCTTCTCGTCTTCGACGATCAGGATCAGGGCCATGGCGTCAGCCCGCCTCGGCGGTGCGCGCCTCGGCGGGCTCGCTCAGCGCTTCCGGGTTCGGCAGCAGGACGAGAAAGGTCGAGCCGCGGCCGATCTCCGACTCGACCTCGAGCGTGCCGCCGTGCTGCTCGACCAGGCTGCGGGCGATGGCCAGGCCGAGGCCGGTGCCGCTGAACTTGGTGGAGAAGAACGGCTCGAAGACCGTCTGCCGCTTCTCCTCGGGGATGCCGGGACCGTCGTCCTGAACGGTCAGCAACACACCGCCGTCGCCTACCAGGGCAGCCGCACGCATCGTCACGGTGCCTCCCGACTCCAGGGCATCGGCGGCGTTGTTGATCAGGTTCACCAGCACCTGCCGTATCTTGCCGGCATCGATGCGAGCGCGCAGGGTACCGCTCGCCACCTCGAGCCGCAGCCGGGTCCCCTGTCGCCGCAGGGTCGGCTCGTGCAGGGTGCGCAGCTCCTCGAGCAGCGTGCGCAGGTCGGTGTCGGCGAGCTGCGGCGGTGAGGGTCGCGCCGACGTGAGCATGAGCTGCAACGTGGTGTTGACCCGTTTCAGCTCGGCCAGCATCTCGTCGTAGAGGGTGAGGTTGGACTCGTCGGTGGAGTCCTGGCGCAGGATCTCCAGCGCCCCCTGAATGCCCGCCAGCGGGTTCTTGATCTCGTGCGCCAGGCCTGCGGCGAGGCGGCCGAGCGACGCCAGCTGGTCGGTGTGCGCCAGACGCGAGGCCATCTCGGCGCGGCGCTGCTGATGGTCCTCGAGGAACTCGCGCAGCGAGCGGTGGAGCCGCTCGGTGACCGGGTCCAGGGCCAGCTCGGCCGGTCGGCTGCTCGCTCCGGACTCTCCGGCCTCGGCGGCCGCCAGCTCGCGGTGCAGCTGCTCGGCCGACTGCTGGGCCGAGCGCCGCACCGCGGCGGTGGTGATGCCCAGCGCCGAGGCCCAGATCAGGATGAGCAGGGCCAGGTTGCGCCGCAGGCGTCCCTTGAGCGCGCCGAGCTGGGCCGTCACGTCCAGGCTCATGGTCGCCACTCCCAGGATCTCGCCCTGCTGGTGGCAGGGTGTGCACCTGGCTGTGGCGGCGATGCGGCTCAGGCCGCGCACGTAGTTGCCGGCGCCGTCCGACGCGATCCGGTAGGTGTCGGGCTCGCCGCTTTCGAGGAAGCCCGTGAGCTCGGCGCGGGTCGGCTCGAAGCGGCCGGGAGATCCGCCCAGCAGCCTGCCGCTGGCGCCGTAGAGCTGGGACACGTAGGGCCGGGGCATGGCCATGAAGGCGGCGAACTGATGTCCGCCCGGCGCCCCGGTGGTGTGCGCCTCGGCCAGCATGAGCAGCTCCAGGATCTCGCCGCGCAGCTGGTCGCGCGCCATCCGCGTGCTGGCGCCGATGACCTCCGACCGCATCAGCTGGTAGGTGGCTAGATAGAGGACGAAGAAGGCGACGAGGTGCAGCGGCACCATCAGCCCCCAGGTCCGGCTGGAGCGGCGCAGCCAGGGGCGCGGCAGCGACAGCCAGCTCCTGAGCTCAGGCGCCATCCCGTACTCCAGGCATGGCTGAATGATACCGGGGCGGCCGCTTCGGCCGGCCGCGCGGGCGGCGGTTTCGCGGCGCCTCAGGCACCACCGGCTTCGGTTGTCGTTTCAGCCGGCGGCCGCTGGTGCGCGGCCGTTGGCGGCTGGACCAGGATGCGCCGGGCGATCGCGCGGTCGAGCGCCAGCTCGGTCTGGCCGACCTGGACGACGCACGCCGGCCGGCGCTGCAGCAGGGTGATCTCGGCGCCGGGCACCAGGCCGAAGACGGCGAGCCGGTTGCGGTCGCCCGACAGCGACAGCACTCGGGCGCTCTGGCCGGCGCCAAGCTGATCGACGCTCATCGCCTGGCATTCGCCCTCGCCGGTCGGCTCGCCGCCGCCGAGCAGCCGGCGCAGCCACGACCTCGGCCGCGGCCGCTCGGGGAACTCGTAGTCGCAGCTCGGGCAGCGCACCAGCGCACAGTGGGCGCGCAGCGGGCAGCCGTGGGCGCACAGCGCGTCCTCGGGCTCGAACTCGAAGCCGCACAGCGGGCAGATCAGATAGCGCTCAGCCATCGTCCGACTCTCAGCGCCACGCCGCCCACCAGGAAGGCGAACGGGAAGATGAAGGCGGTCATCGCCCAGGCCACCCGCTGGCCGTGCTCCCTGGCGATCATCAGGAAGTTGGCGAAGCAGGGCATGAACAGGGTGATCGTCACCATCGCCACGAAGATCTGCAGCGGGTCGAGCAGCGGGCTCGGGCCGGTGGCCGCGTCGAGCACGTAGACCGCCCCGAAGTCGCGGCGCAGGAAGCCCACCAGCAGCGCGTTGGCCATCTCCCGCGGCAGCCCCAGCCAGCCCACCACCAGCGGCTCGCCGAGGGCGGCGATCCGGCCCAGCAGCCGCAGCCGGTCGAGCAGGAACAGCACCGCCGTGCCGGCCACGAACAGCGGGATCACCTCGCGCAGGTACCAGCCGATGCGGCTGCGGGTCTTGAGCCAGACGTTGCCGAGCTGCGGCCGCCGGAGCGGCGGGATCTCGAGCAGGAACTCCGCCGCCTCGCCCGGAAAGACACGGGCGGTGAGCCGGCCGACGGCCAGCAGCACCGCCAGCATCAGCGCCAGCCAGGCGACCGCCGCCGCCGGCGACAGCGCCGCCATCATCGCCAGCAGCACGCCGAGCTGGGCCGAGCACGGGATCGCCAGCGCCAGCAGCATGGTGGTGACCACCCGCTCCTTGCGCGTCTCGAGGATGCGCGTGGTCATGGTGGCCATGGTGTCGCAGCCCAGCCCCAGCACCATCGGCAGCACCGCCTTGCCGTTGAGCCCCATCACCCGGAACAGCCGGTTGACCAGGATCGCCAGCCGCGGCAGGTAGCCGGAGTCCTCGAGCAGGCTGAACAGCAGGAAGAAGGTGGTGACGATCGGCAGCACGATCGCCAGGGCGTACGACAGCGCCATGGTGAGGGCGCCGTAGTCGCCGACCAGGAAGTCGTGCGCGAACCGCAGCGCCTGCTGCCCGCCGGTCAGCTGCGCTCCCGGCGCCAGCGCGTAGCCGGTGCCGACGGCCTCGACCTGCCAGGCGGCGAGCTCGATCTCGTGCACCGGGGTGAGGGGAACCCCCAGCGAGCCGGGAACGCTGGCCACCTCGTGCTGGTGGGGGAACGGCAGCACCCGGTCGAGCGCCGAGATCGCCGCCGGGCTCAGCCGCTGCTCGAACACGCCGACCTCGAGCAGGTCGACCAGCGTGCCGGCGCCCAGCAGGCCGACGAACCAGAACACCGCCCCGAGCACCGCCGCCATCAGCGCCAGACCCTTGACCGGGTGCATCGCCCAGAAGCCGAGCCGCACCGCGAGCCCCGGCCGCGCCGGCTGGTGCATGGTGTAGCAGGCGGACAGGATCCGCTGGATGCGCGCCAGCCGCGCCCGGTTGCGCTGGTAGTCGCCGGCGCCGGCCGGCATCGTCTCCATCTCGACCGCCGGCGGGCGCGCCCGCGGCAGCGCCGCGATCAGTCGCTCGGTGCCGTGGTTGCGCACCGCCACCGCTCCCACCACCGGGATCCCGAGCAGACGCTCGAGCGCCGCCCTGTCGATCCGGCCGCCGCGCTCGGCCAGCTCGTCGAGCATGTTGAGCACCAGCACCATCGGCCGCCCGGTCTCGGCGAGCTGCAGGGTCAGCAGCAGCGCGCGGCGCAGGTTCCTGGCGTCGGCCACCTGCACCAGGGTGGCCTCGGGGTGGCGGCGCAGCAGCTCGCCGGTGACCCGCGCCTCCTCGCTCGCCGGCGCCAGGTCGTTGATTCCCGGGCTGTCGATCACCTCGACCTCGGACTCGCCGAGCCGCGCCCGCGCGCTCACCACCTCGACGGTGGTGCCGGGGAAGTTCGACACCGTGACGTAGCGCCCGGTGAGGTTCTTGAACAGCACCGACTTGCCGACGTTGGGGTTGCCGACCAGCAGGACGCGTGCGGGCGCGGCGGGCGCCGCGGGGACGGCGCTCGCCGGCCACGACCCGCCGGCGGCACCGGAGGGCGCTCGCGGCTCGGCGCGCTGCGGCTGGTGGCGGCCGGCCATGGCGCAGCCGGCTAGCGCGAGCGCCGCAGCTTCGAGATCAGCAGGGTGGCGAACCAGGCCGCGGTGACCGCGACCATCGCCCACTCCAGCCGGAAGTGCGGCTGGTTGCCGGTGGTGATGTCGTCGAGCGCCAGCAGGCTGAGCGCGACGAGCGCCACCGAAACGGTGAGGATCAGGGGTCTCTTCATGGCGGTGTCCTCCTCAGCTCTGCTGCCACGGATAGCCCTGCAGGATGTGCATGTAGTTGGCGCGCTCGTAGGCCGACGGATCGGGGCTGCGCTCGAGGTTCATCGAGCCCAGCATCTGGCCGAGCGACTCGTAGCCGTGCTCCTCGAGCCACTGCTCGGTCTCCCGCCGGAGCTGGCCCAGCCGCTCGGGGCCGTGGCGCAGCAGGGCGGAGACGACCTGCACCGCGTGGGCGCCGCACTGCACCGCCTTGACCGCGTCGAGCGCTGTGTGGACGCCGCCGCTGACCGCCAGCGAGACCTCGAGACGGCCCGACAGGATGGCCAGCCAGCGCAGCCTGAGCAGCAGCTCCGACGAGTCGGACAGCTCGAGGGTGCGCACCGCCGTCAGCTCCTCGGGGTCGACGTCGGCCTGGTAGAACCGGTTGAACAGCACCAGCCCGGCGGCGCCGGCGTCGGCCAGCTTGCGGGCGAAGTGGGCGAGGGCGGTGTAGAACGGCGACAGCTTGACCGCCAGCGGGATGTCCAGCTTGTCGCGCACCGCGCGCACCATCTCGAGCGTCTGGAGCTCGATCTCGCCGGCGCTCTCGTCGGGGTCGGCGGCCAGCCGGTAGACGTTCAGCTCCAGCGCGTCGGCGCCGGCCTCCTGGATCAGCCGCGCGTACTCGAGCCAACCGCCGAGCGTGGTGCCGTTGAGCGAGCCGACCACCGGCACGCCGACCGCCGCCTTGATCCGCGCCAGCTGCTCCAGGTACCCCTCCGGCCCGAGCTTGAAGCCCGCCGGGTCGGGCAGGTAGCTCAGCGCCTCGGCGAACGAGTCGCCGGGAGACTCCATCTGCCAGTCGGTGACCAGCTGCTCGCTGACCAGCTGCTCCTCGAACAGCGAGCGCATGACGATCGCGGCGGCGCCGGCGTCCTCCAGCCGTCGCACCGTGTCGAGGTCGTCCACCAGCGGCGAGGCGCCGGAGACGAACGGGTGGGGAAGCTCGAGGCCGAGGTATGTCGTCGACAGGTCCATCACCGCGCTCCTCCTAGTCCGCCCCGGACGACGGTGCGTCCGGCTGCTGCACCTCGACCGGCACGGTGATGCCGGCGAGCTGCTTGTAGACGGCGTAGCTGCGCTCCGCCTGGCGCTGGCTTTCGGCCACCAGCCGGCGGTAGCGCTCGGGGTCCATGCGCTCGACCATGCGGAAGCGGGTCTCCTGGTGCAGGAACTCGCGTACCGGTCGCCGCGGCGGCGCCGAGTCGAGCTTGAGCGGCGGCTCGCCGGCGGCGCCGCGGCGCGGGTCGAAGCGGAAGAGCGGCCACAGCCCCGACTCCACCAGCCGCTGCTGCTGGACGGCGTTCTGCGCCAGGTCGTAACCGTGCGCGATGCACGGGCTGTAGGCGATGATCAGCGACGGCCCGGGGAACGCCTCGGCCTCGAGCAGCGCCTGAGCCGTCTGGTTGATCTTGGCGCCGAAGGCGATCTGCGCCACGTAGGCGTGGCCGTAGCTCATCGCCTCGAGCCCCAGGTCCTTGCGCGGGATCTCCTTGCCGGCGATTGCGAACTTGGCGGCGGCACCGAGCGGCGTCGCCTTCGACTGCTGGCCGCCGGTGTTGGAGTAGACCTGGGTGTCGAGCACCAGCAGGTTGACGTCGCGGCGCTGCGACAGCACGTGGTCGACGCCGCCGTAGCCGATGTCGTAGGCCCAGCCGTCGCCGCCCACCAGCCACACCGACTTGGGCACCAGGTAGTCGGCGATCGTCGCCAGCCGCGCCGCCTCGGGCCGGTCGATCCCGGCCAGGATCCGGCGCAGCTCGACCACCCGCTCGCGCTGGGCCTCGATCTCGGCGTCGCTCTTGCCGTCACCCGCGAGCAGCGCTGCGATCAGCTCGTCGGGCAGCGCTCCGCCGAGGCCGCGTACCAGCGCCGCCGCCTGCTCGGCCAGGCTGTCGACCGCCAGCCGGAAACCGAAGCCGAACTCGGCGTTGTCCTCGAACAGCGAGTTGGACCAGGCCGGGCCGCGGCCGTCGGCGTTCTGGGTCCACGGCGTCGTCGGCAGGTTGCCGCCGTAGATCGACGAGCAGCCGGTGGCGTTGGCGATCAGCAGCCGGTCGCCGAACAGCTGGCTCAGCAGCTTCA
>JBFGNS010000028.1:0-32662 GCA_041574955.1 Thermoanaerobaculia bacterium
CCGCCGCTCGCGCCGCGCGCAGCGACTCGAGCTCCGACGACAGGCTCTCGCGGGCCGCACGCTCCGACGACAGCTCCTCGCCCAGCTCGTCCCGCTCAGCCGTCAACTCCGACAGGCGAGACCTTTCGGCCGCCAGCGCCGACTGCAGATCGTCCCGCTCAGCCGACACCTCCGCCAACGTCTCTCTCGCCGACGCCAGCTCATTGGCCCGCGCCGCCTGCTCGGCGGTCAGCTCCTCCACCCGCTCGGCCCCCGCCGCCCGCGCCGCGCGCAGCGACTCGAGCTCCGACGACAGGCTCTCGCGGGCCGCACGCTCCGACGACAGCTCCTCGCCCAGCTCGTCCCGCTCCGCCGTCACCGCCGACAACCGGGAGCGCTCGGCCGCCCGTCCGGCGACCAGCTCGTCCCGCGCGGCCGACACTACCGCCAGCTCTTGCCGCGCCGCCGCCAGCTCTTGCCGCGCCGTCGCCAGCTCGCCGGCCTGTTCCACCTGCTCGGCGGTCAGCTCCTCCACCCGCTCGGCCCCCGCCGCCCGCGCTGCGCGCAGCGACTCGAGCTCCGACGACAGGCCCTCGCGGGCCGCGCGCTCCGCCGACAGCTCGTCGCCGAGGGCCGCCAGCCGCCCGCCCAGCTGGTCCCGCTCGGAGGTCGACGCGGCGAGCTCGGCGTGCACCTCCGCCAGCTCCGACGCGCTGTCGGTCGCCGCGCTCTCGACTTCCAGCCGCGCCGCCGACAGCTCCGTGCGCGCCCGCGACAGCGCAGTCTCGAGCTCTTCCCCGCTCGATCGCGAGGCGGCGAGCTCCCGGCCCAGCTCGCTCGCCCGGGCGCGTTCGGCCGACAGCTCGTCGCGCAGGTTGTCGAGCTGCGCCGTCAGCTCGTCGCGCTCGGCACTCATCGCCGCCAACGCCTCGCGCTCGGCCGACCCGGCCTGCTCGGCGGCCCGGCCCGCTGCCGTCGCCTCGGAGCGCGCCGACGCCAGGGCCGTGGCCAGCTCCCGCTCCGCCGTCCGTGCCCCGGCCAGCTCTTCCTCCAACCGTGCCAGCCGCGACCGCTCGCTGGCGAGCGCCGACGCCAGCCCGTCCCGCTCGCGGGTGACTTCGGTCAGCCGCTCGCTCGCCGCCGCCGACGCCGACGCCGCGGCGGACAGCTCGGCGAGCCGGCTCTCGGCGGCGCTCGCCCGGCCGCGCGCGGCGTCCAGCTCCGCCACCGTCTCGGCCAGGCGCGACTCGAGCTCGCCGCCCCGCCGCGACAGCGCGTCGCGCTCCGCCTCGAGCGTCCGCCGGGCGGCGCGCAGCGACTCGATCTCCTCGGCGCCCGCGCCGGCCGCGGCGGCGGACTCCCGGCGCAGCTCGGCCAGCTGGTCCTCGAGACCACCCACTCGCTGCCGCAGCTGCTGCCGCTCGCCGCTGAGCCGTTCGAGATCGGCCTCGAGCACCACGATTCGCTGCCGCGCCGTGCGCAGCGCTTCTGGCCGCTCGCCGCCGCCGGCAGCGCCGCCAGCCAGCCTGTCCCGCTCCAGCTCGAAGCGGACCCGCTGGCCGGCACGCGCCGGCGAGCTGACCTCGAGCCTGACCAGCGCCGTCGTCCGCGAAAGGTCCCGGACCTCGGCCTCACCGACCTCGATCTGGCGGCTCTCCTGACCGACGGTGAGCTCGTAGTAGACGACGCCCCGGTCCCCCAACCGCAGGCCGCTCGACTGGCCGGCATCGATCGTGGCGCTCGAGCCGTCGACCGAGACGATGGTGGCGAGCAGCGTGACGAGCAGGGTCGAGGTCACCTGGCCTCCTCAGCGTCGCCAGGGTCGCGCCGCCGGGCGGGATCGTCGCGGCTCGGCGCCCGCCGTCAGCCCGCCACCACCCGCTCTTGTCGCGACCGCACAGCGGAATCGTAGTTGCGACAGAACCACTCGTAGGTTGTCTCGATGCCCTGCCGAAGCTCGATGCGGTGGCGCCATCCGAGCCGGTTCAGCCGGCCGACGTCGAGCAGCTTACGCGGCATGCCGTCCGGCTTGGAGGTGTCGAACTCGAGCTTCAGGCCGGGCGCCACGATGTCGCGGGTCATCTCGGCGAGCGCGCGGATGCTGATCTCGGAGCCCGTGCCGACGTTGATGTGGTGCTCGCCGTGGTACCGGCGCATCAGGAACAGGCAGGCGTCGGCCAGGTCCTCGACGTGTAGAAGCTCGCGTAGCGGCGCGCCGGTACCCCAGACCACGGCGCGCGAACGGCCCTCGAGACGGGCCTCGTGGAACCGTCTCATCAGCGCCGGCAGGACGTGGCCGCCGAACGGGTCGAAGTTGTCGTTGGGACCGTAGAGGTTGGTGGGTATCGCCGAGATGAAGTCGCAGCCGTACTGGCGGCGGTAGGCCTGGCACAGCCGGATGCCGGCGATCTTGGCGACCGCATACGGCTCGTTGGTGGGCTCGAGCGGACCGCTCAGCAAATACTCCTCGCGCATCGGCTGCGGGCACTGGCGCGGATAGATGCAAGAGCTGCCGAGATACAGCAGCCGCTTGACGCTCGTCAGATGGGCCGCGTGCACCACGGTCGCGTGGATCAGCAGGTTGTCGTAGATGAACTCGGCCGGACGGGTGGAGTTGGCCAGGATGCCGCCGACCGTGCCCGCCACCAGGAAAACGTACTCCGGCTGGTTGACCTCGAACCAGGCGTTGACGGCCGCCTGGTTGCGCAGATCCAGCTCCTGGCGGGTGGCGGTCAGCAGGTTGGTGAAACCCTCCTGCTCGAGGCGGCGCACGATGGCCGAGCCCACCAGCCCGCGGTGGCCGGCGACATAGATCGACGAGTCGGGACGCAGGTGGACTGCTTCTACCGGGGATCTCTCAACCATCAGCGCGCCCGATTGTACCGACTAATCGCCCGCCGGGCCGCCGTCGCCGTTGCCGGCCAGCCGGCCGACGACCCCTACCCAGCGCGCGGTGATCAGCGCGCGGTCGTACCGGCGATCGAACAGAGCTCGGCCGCGGCGTCCCCGGTTGCGCGCTTCCGCCGGCCGCCGCGCCGCCTCCCGGACCGCCCGCTCGAGCTCCTCGGCGTCGTGGTGGCAGCACCAGCCGACCGCCTCGCGCTCGATCTCGCGGCGCAGCCCGGTCTCCGCCCCGCCGACCAGCAGCACCGGCCGGCCTGCCGCCAGCGCCGCCGCGTACTTGGACGGCACCATCAGCCCCGACACCTCGTCGCGCAGGCTGACCAGATGCAGGTCGCCGGCGGCGTACAGCGCGCCGAGTCGCTCGCGGGGCTGGTAGGGCAGCAGCCTGAAGTTGGATAGGCGCGCGGCGGCCCGCACCACCTCCTTCCGGCGCGGCCCGTCGCCCACGAACAGGAAACCGATCTCCTGCTCCCGGCCGGCGAGCCGCTCGGCGGCCTCGAGCACGGCGTCGAAGCGGTGCGCGAGCCCGTGGTTACCGGAGTAGAGAACCACGAAGCGGTCCGCCAGCCCGAGATCGCGCCGAAGCTGCTCGCCGCCCTCGTCGTCCGGCCGGATCGCCGCGCCGTCGGCCCAGTTGGGAATCACATCGATCCGGCGCGCGCCACGCCGGCGGAGCGAGCTCGCCAAGTCATCGTCGAGGGCGATGCACAGATCGGCTCGCTTCAGGACCACGCTCGAGACCCTGGAGAGCATCACTCCCATCCAGGAGGAGTGGCGTAGCTTGCCCAGCGCCACCGCGATGTCCGGGTACAGGTCTTCAACCTTGTAGACGAAGCGTGCGCCCCGCAGGCTGGCCAACAGGCCCAGCAGGCCGACCATCGGCGGCGTCGAAAGGCAGACCACGACGTCGGCGCGAGGCCCGAACAGCACCACACCAGCCGCCGACGCCAGAAAGCTCAACGCATCGCCCATCCTCGCCACGCCGTTGCCGCGCCCCAGGCGGGTCGACCACGGGCGGACGATCTCGATGCCCTGCCAGCGCTCCCGCGGCGGCAAGGGAGCCGCGCCGTTGCCGGCGTAGCTGCCACGCCCCGCCACCGCCCGCACCTCCGCGCCGGTCGCGGCCAGGTCCTCGGCCAAGTCGGACAGCAGCTGAGCGGTGGCCGCGATGTCGGGCCAGAAGTACTGGTTGACCAGCAGAACGCGCGGAGCGGTCACCGTTCGTCCCCCAGGCGAAGCGCTCGAACCGCCGTCTGCGGCTCGCCGCCGAGCCAGCGCTCGAAGCTGCGGCCGAAGAAGCGGCCGAACAGGTAGAGGAAGATGAACGCCGTCAGCTGACCGCCGATCAGCTTGACGAGGGTCATCTCGAACAGGTGGAGTTGGAAGAAGAGGGCCGCCACCAGAAACCCGCTCACCGTCACGGCGCCGAGCGGCAGCCGCATCAGCGCCCGCGCCATCAGCCCCAGCAGCACGCCGAACAGCAGCAGAGGGACGAACATCCACACCGGGCCGAGGTCGGCGTAGCTTTCCGCCGCATAGCCGATCGAGACACTGGTGCCGCCCTCGACCACCGGCAGGCGGATGCCCGCAAACTCGGCGACATACCAGGAGTCGTTGCGCAGCCGGGGCTTGGACGGGAACAGCAGCCGCGGCATCAGGACGTGCCTGAGCGCCGCCAGATAGAGACCGCCGTCCTCGTACGGCCGGCGCGAAGGAATGCGCTCCACGACGTGGGCGAAGTAGTAGACGTAGGAGGTTCGCTCGATCAGGAAGTCCACCCGCGCCATCGGGCTCTCCCTGCCCGCGATCAGCAGGCCCGAGGACTCCAGGGCGCCCACCAGGATGTCCGACCGGCTCTTGCCGCGCCCACCCGTCAGGTCTGCCCGGATCGCCTCGCGGATGTCGAGCCAGAGCACCGCCAGACCGAAGCCGACGACCGCCAGCGAGATCCCGGCCAGAATCCTCCTGGCCTTCGGGCGCCCGGGCACGGTCAGGACCGCCAGCATCAGCACCATGAGCGGAGTCTTCCAGAGGGAAAAGAAGCTCGTGAAGCCCAGAAAGCCCTCGACCAGCAGCAGCGCAACGGCCCAGACCCTCTTCTCGCGGGAGACGATTGCACGGTAGAACAGCAGATAGAACAGCACCCACTTGATCATCAGTAGGGCGTTGATCGGCTGGGTGATCGCCGGCAGCCGCCAGGCCACGGCCGACAGGATGGGGCTCGCGACCACCGCCGCCGCCACCGCCGCAACCAGGCGTACGGTCGGTGGCTTGACCGGCTCGTCGGTTCCCTCGCCGACGGTCGCCCCTCGGGCCGAGCCCATGCCGAGGCGCGCACCGACCGCCAGTGCGGCCAGGGCGCCCAGGCCCAGATAGGTCGCCTGCTCGACAGCGGGCGCCGAAGTCGCCAGCAGCCACCTGCCAGTCACCGCCTGGTAGAGGTGGCCGCTGCTGACCTGGAACCATTGCAGGGAGAACGCCAGCGGGAATACGGGCACCTGCCCGCGACGCCAGGTGAGACCGGCCACCAGCGGCAAGACGCCTCCGATCGCGGCGCCGAGCGGACTCGCCAGCAGCAGATAGCCGATCGCCGCGCCGGCCGCCACGAGCAGCGGCAGCCGCGACTGGAACGGGTAGACGGCCCGGGCGGAGAATCGGTCGGAGGCCGGGCCAGCGACCGCCAAGGACGCGGGAATCGACATCGCCAACTCTAGTCTAACGGCTAGCACCCGACCGGCTCTGCGGTCCGGGTCACACCTCGCGGCTCGGCGCCAGCCGACTCAACTCCGCCAGCGTGCCCTCGACCGCGCGCTCGAATGAGTGGCGGTCGAGCAGCTGCTCGACCGTCGCCAAGTCCGGCTCGCGCCCCGCTGTGATGCGCCGAAGGCAGCTACTCAGTGCGGCCACGTCCCCGCACGGGAAGACGTAGCCGTTGCTGCCCTCCACTACCAGGTCGGGCGCGCAGCCCGCGGCCTCGCTGACCACGACCCAGGTGCCGCAGGCGAGGGCTTCGTTGACCACCAGTCCCCAGGTCTCGCTGGCGGACGGCAGCACCAGGACGTCGGCTGCGGCGTAGATCGCAGGCAGCTCGCTCTGGTTGCGGAACCCCTGAAAGACGATCGGCGCCGACAGAGCACGCGCCGCGCCGCGCAGGCGGGCCGCGAGTCGGCCGTCGCCAACCACCACGCCGCGCACCGCGCCGCTGCACCGGGAGATGGCCGCGATGAAGTCTTCGGGCCGCTTTTCGGGAACCAATCGACCGACGAACAGCGCGGCCGTGCCACCGTCGGGGACTCCCCACTCGGCTCGGAGCGCGGCGCGCCGGCCCGGGTCGAGGCGAGCACGCGTCGCCCACCAGGCGTTGTCCACGCTGTGGGGTGCGAACCCGATGCGCTCGGGTGGCACGCCGTAATGCAGCAGGTAGGCCCGGTTGCGGCTGCCCACAGCCAGGTGGGCCGAGAAGCTGCGCAGGAACCACGGATAGACGAGGCGCTTCGTCAGCCGCCTGAGCGGACTGCGGCCCGCTGCCAGCTGTGAGTCGCCCCGGCAGAGCACCGGGATCCGGTGGCGCCTGCAGGCCCACCAGGCCTGCAGGTAGCTCTTGTACTGCCAGCCCAGGACCAGGCAGGCGGCGAAGCCTCTGCGACGCAGATGGCCACCGATGTCGGGCGTATCGCAGCCGGTGAACCGGTCGAGGCCCGGGCGCCGCGCGCGGTTGACCAGGAAACGGTGGTCGTAGCCCTCGAGCAGCGGCGTGTCCCATTCGAACGGCACATCGAAGCCGGCGGCCGCCTGGTCCTCGGGTGACGGCCGGTGGCAGTACAGCACCTCCAGCTCCACCACCCGCGCGAGGGCCCGGAACCAGGGCGCCTGGTACTGCACCGGATGGCTGGCGACGACAGCGAGGCGCTCGACCATGACCGCTCAGCCCCGGCTCGAAAGGGCCCGCTCCACGCTAGCCAGAAACCGGCCCTGCTCGAGATCCCAGTTGAACCGCTCGCGCGCCAGCCGCCACGCCGCGGTGCGTGCCGCCATCAGCCGCCGGCGGTCGGCGAGCAGGGCCTGAACCGCGCCGGCCGTGGCGCGCGGATCCTCGAGATCGACCAGGGTCGCCGCCTCGCCAAGCTCCGGCGCCAGGGCCTCCTGCGCCGGCGTCCGGCTGATGAGCTGGGGCAGTCCGGCCAGCAGGTAGGTGAAGATCTTGTTGGCCAGGCAGAGCCGGTGGTTCGGGGTGTCCGGCAGCTCCAGGCTGAGGCCGAGAGTGTGACGCGCCGCCAGCTCCGCCATGCGCTCGGGCGGCGCCGGCGGCTCGAAAGACAGCCGTTCGGCGACACCCGCCTCGCCGGCCGCGGCTCGCAGCCGTTCGCAGTAGCCGGCGGCCGGGTAGCCGCGCAGGACGAGGCGGACCGGTCGCCCGACCCGGCCGAGGGCACGGATCAGCTCCTCCAGGCCGCGGCCCGGTCCGATCGTCTGGGAGAACCAGTAGAGCGAGGGAGGCTCGTTCGTTTCGCGCTCGGCCGCGGCGGCCTCGGCCGGCGCCTCGGCGAGAGGCAACACGTTGAGAACCGGCGTCGACTCCACGCCGAGCAGCTGCGCGTAGGCACCGGCGATGCCCGGCGAGGCAGCCGTCAGATGGCGACAGAGCGGGATGTACGCCCGCTCCACTGCCTCGGCGAGCCGCCGGCCCGGCGAGTCGGAGAGCCGGTCCGGATACGTCCCGGAATGGAGATCCTCGGCGTCGAAGCCGAGAGCGGCGCCCAGCCGGTCGGCAGCGGTGGCGGCGACTGGCAGGGCTTCGAGGGTGTGCGCTATGACCAGATCGGCCGGCTGCCGGATCACCTGCCGGACCAGCTCCGGGTAGTAGCGGCAGACCGCCCGCGACCTCCAGGCCTCGCCTCCGGTGAACCTCCACAGAGTGTGCGCGGCCCGCTGGCGCACGGCTCCTCGCAGCCAACGCCACCGCCGGCGCACGCCCGCCTCGCCGGCCGCGATCCGCTCCAACCGCCAGGCGGAGCGCCGCGCCAGGGCGTCGTCGAACTTCCGCAGCCGGGCCGCGGGCTCGAGCGCCACCAGCCGCACTTCGTATCCCGCCCGGTGGAGGGCACTCGCCTCCTTGACGGCCCGCGGGTTGAAGGCCGCGTGCGAGGTCGTCACCAGACAGATGCGGGCGCGGGCACCACCGCCGCGGGCGGCACTCACCGCCGCCGCCCAAGCAGCAGGAGGGGCGCCAGCCGGTCGCCGAACGGCAGGTAACCCACCAGTTCCGCGAGCGGCCCGCGGAAAGCGAAGCGCAGGACGACGAGATAGAGAGCGCCGAAGCTGCCCGCCCACAAGAAGGCGCCGCCGCGCGAGATCTCGGCCAACGGACCGAACAGCGCGCGGCAGACCGCCGCGCCGGCCGCCACCGCCGCCAGCGATGGCATCAGCGCCACCGAGATGCCTGCCGCCGTCGCCGCACCGAGTCGCCCCAGCCAGACTAGGGCCAGCACCAGGCTGGCCAGCTGCACCAGCCCGGCGAGCGCGATGTAGGGCAGCAGACCGTGGGCGGCGACCAGCGCCAAACCGGCCAGCGTGCCGCCGAGAGCGAGAATGTCTAGGGTCAGGCAGCGCCGCTCGCGGTTGTGCGCCAGCAGCAGCTGATAGCCGACCTGCGCCAGGGCGCCGGCGGCGCCGGCTGCCATCACCCAAGGCAGCAGCGGAACGACGGCCGACCAGCGGCTGCCGTAGACCAGCTCGACGACCGGTCGTGCCAGCGCCGCGAACACCGTCGCCACCGGCAGCACCACCCACGCCGCGGCGCGCAGCACCAGGGCGCTGGCCCGCTGATACCGCGGGCTTCCCTCCTCGATGCGAGTCAGAACCGGGTACAGCGCCTGCATCAGCTGACTGGCGGCCCGCACGCAGAACAGGTTGGCCAGCCCGACGGCGCGGCCGAAGAAGGCCAGGCTCTCGAAGCCGACGAGCGGCGCGAGGCCGGCGGTCTCCAGCAGCTGCCGGCCCTGCGTGGAGACCCCGCTGGCAGCGCGGGTCGCGCCGAACCGGAGCGCGGGCCGGAACTGCGCCGTCGGCCGCTTCCAGGTGGGCCGCCAGCCCAGCGGCCCGAACAGGTCCCAGACGAAAGGCAGCGAGGCGGCCAGCCCCGGCACCACCAGAGCGTAAACGCCCTGACCGGCGAGGGCCATCGCCACCGCCAGCACCGCCGCGACCACCAGGCCGATCGCGTGCAGCAGCCGCAGCCGCCGCCAGTCCATCTCCCGCTCGATCATCTTGCGCCGCAGCTCGGCGGGCCAGTCGAGCAGGAACCCGATCGAAAGCACGTGCAGCAGCGGCGCCGTCGAGCCGTAGGTGTCGCTGCCGCGCAGCGCCACGGCGAGCAGGTTGGTGGCCGCGAACCACAGCGGTTGCAGGAGCGCCCCGAAGGTGAAGTGCTGCTGGAAGTCGACCTGCCGGTCGCTGCGCGCCTGCAGTGCGTGGCTGACCAGGGTGGTGAACGAGAACACGCCGAGGAACCCGATCACGCCGTGCGCCACCGCGGCCTGGCCGTACGCCTCGGGCGCCACCAGACGCACCAGCACCATCATGGTGACGAACTGCAGCAGATCGCGGAACACCCCGAAGGCCGCGGTCCAGGCGACCGCGGCGATGACCTTGTCGCGGAAACCGCCGCCGGCGCCCGCCTGACGGGGATCGCTCATCCCGGGCCGTTCACCGCGTGCCGTTCGACGGTGGGCAGATCGTCGGCGAGGTCGACACCGAATTCGCCCAGGACCCGCACGGCGAGGCGCCGGGAGTGCAGGCCCCAATCCTGCCGCCGCCCGGCCGGGCGGACGCCCGTCAGCCAGTGCGCCGCCGGCGTCTGGAAGCCGGTCTTGGGGCGGCGGTAGAAAGCGTCCGGCAGCCCCGGAGCGGTGGCCCGCGCCACCGCCGCCCGCCCGGCGCCGCGCGCCGGCTGGAAGCCGGCCGCCGCGACCTGCCCCCGCAGCCGGGCGTCGACCAACGGCAGACGCAGCTCGAGTTCGTGCGCCATCGAGGCCCAGTCGGCGTCCCGCAGCAGCTGGTTGCGCAGGTAGCAGCCGGACTCGAGCAGGTGGGCGGCGAGCCACGGATCGAGCTGCCGGTCTTCCGGCGCGCCGTGCGCCCGCAGCACCCGCTCGGCAGAGGCCACCGGGGCCACTCTGGCGAGCGCCGCCGCCGACCGCTCGCGACCCATCAAGCGGGCGAGCTCCTCGGGCAGGAAGAGTCCCCGCCGCAGGAAGTACGCGCCGGCGTGCGAGCGCCCGTAGCGCACCAAGCCGCGCAGCTTCCGCCGCCGGCCGCCGGCCAGCCGCGCCGCCAGCGGCCACAGCCTCCCAGCCAGCGGCAGCCGCGCCAGCGCACGGCCCGCGGCGCGCCAGCGCCCGAGCTGTCGGAAAGACGGGTAGCCGCCGAACAGCTCGTCTCCACCCATTCCCGACAGCGCGACCTTCCAGCCCATCTCGTGTGCCACCCGGCTGACCAGAAAGACGTTGAAGCCGTCGATGCTCGGCTGGTCCATGGCCGTCAGCGCAGCCCGGGCGAGCTCCAGGAACTCGTCGCGCCCGACCCACCGCTCGCTGTGCTCGGTGCCAAGCAGCTCGGCCAGCTGGCGGGCGCCCGGCCCCTCGTCCAGGCGGCCGTCGGCGAACTCCGCGAAGCGCAGGGTCAGGGTCGGCAGCCCGGGTCGGGCACGCGCCGCGCAGGCAGCCACCATGGCCGAATCCAGCCCCGCCGACAGGAAGATCCCCACCGGAGCGTCGGACACCAGGTGCGCCTCGACACTCTCGCGCACGGCTGCGGCGGCCGCCGGCGCCCCCCCGGCCGGTAGCGCATCGAAGCGGTAGTGCGGCTCGGGCCGCCCCACCACACCGTCCTCGACAGCCAGCAGGTTGCCCGCGGGCAGGCAACGAGCTGCCCGCCGGATCGTCAGCGGCTCCGGCACCGAGCCCCAGAGCAGGAAGCCGGCGACGCCCGCGTCGTCGGGCTCGCGATCCAACCCGCCGGCCTCGAGCGCCCTCACCTGCGAGGCGAACCGCAGCAGGCCGCTGCGCTCGCAACGCGCGTAGTAGAGCGGCTTGATGCCGTAGGGGTCGCGCGCCAGGACGAGCCGCCGCTCGAGCTCGTCCCACACCGCGAGCGCGAACATCCCGCGCAGACGGCCGAGCGCCGCGCGACCGTGCCGGGCGAAGAGCTGGAGCACCACCTCGGTATCGCAGCGCGAGGTCAGCTCGCAGCCGGCGGTCGCCAGCTCGCGGCTCAGCTCGCGGAAGTTGTAGATCTCGCCGTTGAACACGAGGGTGAACCGGCCGTCGGGCGTGCTCATCGGCTGGTGGCCGGCGTCGGAGAGATCCTGGATGGCGAGCCGCCGCGCCGCGAGCGCCACCCGACCCGAGGGCGACCACCACTCGCCGGCGTCGTCGGGTCCCCGCGAGCGCATCGCGTCGCGCGTACGCAGCAGCTCGCCGCGCTCGATCGGCGCCGCCTGCGGGCCCAGCCGGAGGACGCCGTTAACCCCGCACACCGTCCACCGCCAGCAGCCGATCCAGGTGTCCGGTCAGCTCGTTCTCGAACCGCTCGAGGGTGAAATGGGACTGCCAGCGACGGCGGCCGGCGCGGCCCATCGCCGCCGCCTCCTCCGGCGCCGTGAGCAGCCTCAGCAGCGCACCGGAGAGCTCCTCCGCGTTGCCGTACTCCACCAGCAGACCGGTCTGGCCATCGACCACGATCTCCTCGGCAGCGCCGCCGCGCGCTGCGAGGCACGGCTTCGCCGCCCGCATCGCCTCGAGGTAGACCAGACCGAAGCCTTCGTCGCGGCTCGGCAGCACCAGCGCGACACAGCGGCGGTAGAGCCGGCCCAGGGTCGCCTCGCTGACAAAGCCAGTGAACAGGGTAGAGCCGGCGACCCCGAGCCGCTCCGCCTGTGCCTCGAGCCGGTGCCTGTCGTCGCCCTCTCCCGCCACCACCAGCCGGGTTGCCGGCCACCGCGTCAGCACCCTGGCGAGGGCCGTCAGCAGCTCGTCATGGCCCTTGTACCGCTCGTTCCGGGACATCCGCCCGACGATCAGAAGGAACCCCTCGCCAGCCTCCCGCAGCAGCTCGCCATCCGGCTCGCCCAGCGGCGGCCGCTTCTCCAGCGCCAGCGGAAGCGTCCCCACCTCACCCGCCCATTGCGCCAGCAAGCGGGCGCGCGTGTAGCGAGAGTTGGCCACCCGCACCGTGGCGTTGCGCAGCGCGCGCCGGTGCGACCAGCCGAGCGGGCGCCACGCCTCGATGCCGTGCAGCATCACCAGATACGGGGCGGCGCACCAGGCCGGCAGCAGCGCCTGGACTCGGGCTGGACCGAGATGGTCGAATACGATGGCCGCCGGGCGTCCGGCAAGCTGGTGCCCAAGCAGCCGTGAGGCGAGCCGATGGCGGCCGCCACTCAGGGTGCGGTGGCCGGTGGCAGGCTCGAGCGGACTGGCGGAGCCCATATTGAGGAGCACGAACTCGAGTGCCCGGTCGGCGCAGAAGCGGGCGACGCAGTGCGCGAACAGCCTGCCGACCACCGCCGTACCGCCACCTTGCAGCCCGAGTCCGCTGGACACGCAGAGAAGCTGCCGCCGGCGTGCGTTTCCCTCCACCACTACACTGCCACCGTTCGCGAAGTCTGTCATACAGCCTGCTGCCGGTCGCCACCATCCGGCGACCTCGCCATGACCGCCATCGAGTGCGTCCACACCGTCGGCTCGCTGTCTCCCGGCACCGGCGGGCCATCCCGCTCGGTGCCCGCCCTCTGCGCCGCGCTGCAGGCGGCCGGCGCCAACGTGCATCTCCTCGCCGCCAGCGGTTCACCGGCCGATCTGGAACCTCTGCCAGCCAGCCTACGCCTGCGCACCTCGATCGCCTCGCACCACGGCCGCCCAGGCTTCCGCCGCCTCCTCGCCACCACCCTGGCCAGCCTGTCGGCCGCCGCCGTCCACGACCACGGCATCTGGCTGCCGACCAACCACCTGGCGGCGCGGCAGGCCCGGCGGCTGGGCAGGCCGCGGATCGTCAGCGTACGCGGCATGCTCGACCCGGCCTCCCGCGGGCACCGCTCGTGGCGCAAGAACCTCGCCTGGCTGTTCTACCAACGGCGCGACCTGGAGAGCGCGGCCGTGCTCCACTCGACCAGCGAGCGCGAAGCGCGCCACCTGCGGGCCGCCGGCCTCGAGCAGCCGATCGCGATCATCCCCAACGGCATAGCGCTGCCGCCCGTTCCGGCGCGCCACCAGCGGCGGCCGCGCACCGCACTGTTCCTCGGTCGGCTGCACCCGATCAAAGGCCTGCCGAGATGGATCGAGGCGTGGGCGGCGGTGAGGCCGGCCGGCTGGCGGATGGTGATCGCCGGCCCCGACCATCGAGGGCACCGCAGCACGCTCGAGGGCGCCGTCGCCGGCGCCGGCCTCGCCGGCGACTGCCACTTCACCGGCGAGCTCGACGAACGGCGCAAGCAGGCCGCCCTGGAGCAGGCAGAGCTGCTGGTGCTGCCGAGCGACGGCGAGAGCTTCGGCATGGCCGTCGCCGAGGCGCTGGCCTCCGGCCTGCCGGTGATCACCACCCACGGCACGCCGTGGCGGGAGGTCGAGCAGCGGGGCTGCGGCTGGTGGGTCGAGCCGACGGCCGAGTCGCTGGCCGAAGCGCTGGCCGTGGCCGCCACGCTCGACCGCGGCGAGCTGGCGGCGATGGGCGCCCGCGGCCGGCAGCTGATCGAGGAGCGGTACAGCTGGCCGGCGTTGGCGCGCCGCATGCTCGCGGTGTACGCCTGGGTGCTCGGCGTGCGAGCCGAGCCGCCCGACAGCGTCTGGCGCGCCGGCGACGACCGGGGCACCGGCAGCCCTGCCCGAGGCGGGGCCGGCAGACCATGAGGCGGCTGGCGCTGGTGGCGTCCCACTTCCCGCCGAGCAACCTGCCGTCGGTGCACCGGCCGCGGCTGTGGGCCGAGCACCTGGAGGAGTTCGGCTGGCGCCCCACCGTGGTCACCACGCACTGGCGGCACTACCGCGAGGCGGTCGACCCGGAGTTGGCGGAGCGGGTGGATCCCGGGCTCGCCGTGGTGCACACCGGCGCCCTGCCGGTACCCGCCTTCTCGCCGATCCGCGACCTCGGGCTGAGATCGCTGCCGTGGCACTACCGGGCCCTGGCGCGTCTGGCGGCCGGCGGCGAGATCGACTTCACCCTCGTCACCATCCCCTCCAACTACTGCGCGCTGCTCGGCCGCTGGCTAAAGCGCCGCCACGGCGTGCCTTACGGCATCGACTACCAGGACCCCTGGGTGCACGATTGGCCGGGCTCCGACCGACCGCTGAGCAAGGCCTGGATGGCCGCCAGCCTGGCCCGTCGGCTGGAACCCTGGGCGGTGGGCGAAGCTTCGCTGATCACCGGCGTCGCGCCGCTCTATCTGTCGGGCGTGCTGCGGCGGCACCCGCGGCTGCGGCGGCGCGCGGTGATTGCGACGATGCCCGTCGGTGGCTCCGCTCGGGACTTTGCGGCCGCGCTGGAGCGCGGCGTCGCGCCCTATCTGTTCGACCCCGGCGATGGTCTGTTCCACCTGGCCTACGCCGGTGCCGCCTGGCCCGACGCGCTGCCGGTGCTGCGCCGGCTGCTCGAAGGGCTCGCCGCCCTCGCCACCGGGCAGCCGCAGATCGCGCGGCGGGTGCGCCTCCACTTCATCGGCACCGGCGGCGGCGCCCGCGGCACCCGGCCCACCGTCCTTCCCCTCGCTCGCGAGCTCGGTGTCGGCGCGCTGGTCTGCGAGCATCCAGAGCGCGTCCCCCACGGCGACGTGCTGCGTCACCTGACGGCTGCCGGGGCCGTCGTCCTGTTCGGCTCGCAGCAGCGGCACTACACGCCTTCGAAGCTCTTCGAGACGGTGCTCTCGAGGCGGCCGCTGCTGGCCCTGCTGCATCGCGAGAGCGCCGCGGTCGACCTGCTCCGCCGCCTGCCGCATGCCGCGGTGCTGGCATTCGGCAGCGACGGTCTGCCCTCCGCCGCCCGCGTGTGCGAGGCGATCGGCGGCCTCGCCCGCAGCTCGTCCGATCACCCCCTGCCGGTCGACGATGCACTGGTCGAGGAGCTGTCGGCCCGACACGGCGCGCGGCGCCTGGCCGAGGCGCTCGACCGGGCAATCGCGGCCGCGCCGGGCAGCGGCGCGCATCGGAGAGCCGCCCGACGGACGTCCGCCGCGCACGGCGAGCTCCGGGAGCGGTGAGCCGATGCCCGGAGACATCGCCCGGCCCGGCTGGCTGAGAAGGGCGCTCCTGTCGCGCGCCGCGCGGCCGCTGCGCCGCCTTCTCGCACCGCTGGCGGCACGCTGGCCGTTCGCCGTTCGGCTGCGCGTGCCGCCCCACGGCCACCTGCTGGTGCGGCTGGATTCGGCGATCGGCCGGAGCATCCTGGCCACCGGGGACTTCGACCCGGCGGTGCGCCGCGCCATCGAGGACGGGCTGCGGAGCGGAGACGCGTTCATCGATGTCGGCGCCAACGTGGGGTATTACACGCTCATTGCCCGGTCGCTCGTAGGCGACGACGGCGCCGTGCTGGCCTTCGAGGTCGATCCGCGCCCGGCCGCCCTGCTGGAGCGTACGGCGCAGGCCAACGGCTGGCACAACGTGCACGTCGTCCGCGCCGCAGTCGGCGACGGTCGGACCCGCCTGCAGCTCGAACCAGACGCCGACTGCGGGCACACGCGGGTGCGTCCGGCGCGGGTCGCGGACCCACGGCCCAGCCTGCCCAGCGTGGCGCTCGACAGCCGGCGGGAGCTGCTGGCCGGGCACCGGCTGGCCTGCCTCAAGATCGACGTCGAGGGCCACGAGCTCGAGGTCCTGCGCGGTGCCCAGCAACTCCTGTCGGAGAACCGCCCGGCCGTGATCTGCGAGGTGCGGCCCGAGCATCACGACGCCGCGATCGCTCTGATGGCCGCGCTCGGCTACTCGGCCACGGAGTTGGCAGCGGCCCACGATCCGACGCTCGTCTTCGAGCCCGTGCGGCCGGCACGGCCGCCGCTCTGACAGGATGCGACGCGCGACGGCATGATCTCGGTACTCATCCTGACGCTCGACGAGCAGGAGGCGCTGCCCGACTGCCTCGACTCGCTGGCTCCCTGCTACGACGTCGTCGTGCTCGACTCCGGAAGCTCCGACGGCACCCGGGAGCTGGCCGTCCGGCGGGGCTGCCGCGTCTTCGAGCGACCGTTCGACGACTTCGCCGGCCAGCGCAACTGGGCGCTCGACAACATCGAGTTCCGACACCAGTGGATCTTCCACCTCGACGCCGACGAGCAATTCACGACCGAGCTGCGGGCGCAGTGCGAGGCGGCAGCCGCCGGCGGCGAGCACGGCGCCTACCTGGTTCCGTCCAAGCTGATCTTCATGGGCCGCTGGCTACGCCACGCCGCCGCCTACCCGGTCTACCAGATGCGCTTCCACAAGCTGGGCGAGGCCCGCTTCGTCCAGCACGGCCACGGTCAGCGGGAGGCTCGGCTGACACGCGGGCTCGGCCGGCTGAGCGCACCGTACCTGCACTTCAACTTCCGCCGCGGCCTCGACCACTGGTTGGAGCGCCACAACCTGTACTCGCGGCAGGAAGCCGAGGCCGCGCTGCGCTTCGAGCGGGCGGCGGCGGACGACGGCTGGCGCCGCCTGGTCTCCTCGGACCCCGTCGAGCGGCGGCGGGCGCTGATCGCCCTCAGGCGCCGGCTGCCGCTGCGGCCGGGGCTCAAGTTCGTCTACCTGTACCTGCTGCGCGGCGGCTTTCTGGACGGACGGCCGGGGCTCAGATACTGCGCGCTGCAAGCGCTCTACGAATACCTGATCGTGCTCAAGACGGCCGAGCTGCGTCGCCGGCAACGGCACGCAGGCAACGGCTGACAGCGGGCCGAGCGCCGCTCAGAACGCCCACTCGCCGACGACGACGGTGTCGTTGCGCTCGAGAGGCACGTCGGGATCTTTGCCGCGCTGGATCCGTTTCAAGTTGAGCTTGATCTTCGTCTGCGTGCCGTCGGCCAGACGGCGCAGGACGTGCACCGAGCTGAGGCGGGCACGCTCGGTCGGCCCGCCGGCGGCGGTCACCGCCTGCAGCGCCGTGATGCCCTCCGAGCTCGTGTACTCGACGGGGCCCGGACGCACCACCGCGCCGGTGACGTAGACCCGGTAGGTACGCACCGGCGGCACCACGACCATATCCCCGGGCTGCAGCTGCAGGTTGGCCTCGGGCTCCGCGTTGAGCAGGCTCTCGGCGGCGACGGTGAAGCGCCGCTGGGAGCCGTCCGCCTCGCTGCGCACCACCACGATCTCCTGGCCGGCCCGCTCGCCCTCTCTCGCCGACAGCCCGCCGGCCTTGCCCAGCATGTCGAGCAGCGAGGACGGCCCGAGCATCTGGTAGACGCCGGGCTGGCTCACCGCGCCCTGGATGTAAACCGTCTGCGACACCAGCTCCTCGACGAAGATCGACACGTCCGGGTCGCGCAGCAGTTGTCGCTCCTCGAGCAGCCGCTCGACAGCCGCTTCGGCTTCGCTCAGCGACAGGCCGCTTATCGACACTTCGCCCAGCAGGGGCAACGAGATGGTGCCGCCGGGGCCGACCCTCACCTTGCGGTCCAGCTCGTCGAGCCCGAAGACGTCGACACTCAGCACGTCGCCCGGGCCGATGCGGATCTCGCCCGCCCTGGCGGCGGGCTCGGGCGCGGGCGGCGCCTGCGCGGCCGCCCGGTGCCCGGCCGCGGCCCCTACCAGCCCGGCGGCCACCAGCAGGACAGCGGTCCGTCGGGAACACGCCGCGCGGCAAGAACGAAGCTCTCTGGTCAGAAAACGCTTTGGCAACATCCGGTCTCCGGTAGTTCTAGCGTCGCCACTGTCAGCCCCAGGTTCCAGCCCCCTTGCGGCCGAGCGCTAGCCCGGCGCCCAGCACCGTCGTCGAACGGTCGAACTGCGGCAAGCTCGACCGGTACTCGGTGCGCGTGCCGCGCAGCACCAGCGTGGCCCTGCCGAACTCGATCCGGAGCTCGCCGCCGAATGCGTCGAAGTCGTCGAGGCGTACGGGCACCAGCGGGTCGAGCGTGAAGTAGGGGTTCTCTCCCCGCTCGGCAAACAGCCGGGCGCCGAGCCGCCGGCCGACGCTGAAGCGCGCTCCGACTCCGGTGGCCGTGTCCTCGAAGTAGGCCCAGGTGCTGTCGAACGAATAGACCAGCTCCCGCCGACCGAACAGTTCGAGCTCGAGTGGGGGTATCAGCTTCCAGGTCAGCTGGGCTCGCCCGGTGACGTCGTCGTAGGCCATCGGCCGTCCGGGATCGTCGAACTCCAGCTCACGCAGGGCGAGGTCGGCTTCGACACGCAGCCGTTTTCCCTGCAGCGACAGCTCGATGACCGGCGACGTGCCGGAGTTGGACAGCGGGCTGTCCGGCTGCTCGAAGGCCACCTCCACCGCCTCGACGCCGACGCCCACCGTCAGGCCGAGCGCGGACCGGTACTCGAGCAGCGAGCGCAGCACGGTCTCCTCGCGATCCAGCGTGCCGAGATCGATCGGCACCCCTTCTCCCGTGGCGAGCGCGGCGAAACGCCGCAGCGAGCCGACGCCGCGCAGGCCGAAGCCGCCGCCCAGATCCAGCGCGAGCGCCAGCTGGGCGCGATCCTGCCGGAGATTGACCTGGTCCTCGAACTGGCGGCTGAAGACCTGCGCCAGCTCCTGGCGGGTGACGGTCGCCTCCACGCCGAGCCGTCCGAGGTTGCCGAACAGGCCGGCGCCGTAACGGCCGTTGAGCCGCCGCTGGCTCTCGGTCTCCTGCCACACGTACTCCGGCAGCAGGTGTGCCGCGAAGGTCCACTCGGCGCCGACAGGCCGGAAGAACCTCAAACCGATCCCCGCCGACACCGACAGCTCACGCTCCCCGGCATCGTCGCCGCCGTCGACCACCGCGATGTCGCGCAGCCCGAGCCACGGGCTGACGTACCAGCGCCCGACCCGCCACTTGGCGTCTTTCAACGCCTTGTCGAGGATCTGCTCCATCCTCTCGGCGTCCACCACAACCTCGCCCGGCGGCGCGTACTGCACGAACTGGGCAGCGGCAGGCTCGACTCCCAACAGGCCGGCAACCAGCAGGATCCACGTCCATCGCGGCGTTCGGGTCGTGCTGACGGGGCTCATCTGAGGCGAAATGGGGCGGGAGCAGGCAGCGGCAGCCCGGGGTGGGCCGCGGGGCGATGAGCTATGATAACTGACTCTGAAGACTGAGCTTGCGCCCGGTGGCGCCGCCATCCTCGCCCGTCACCACCCGGCCTCGAGACTCGATGACACCCGCGCCCACCTCCTCGGAAGCAGCCGACGACAGGCCCCCACGAGGTTCTTCCGATCTCGTGCCCCGGGCCGGGGAGCCGGACGACCGACCGTCGACCGCGCTGCAGCCCTACCGCCCCGTCGTCCAGCAGCAGCCCGAGCCTCGGTCGCTCGCCTACTACTACCGGTTGATCCTGGACCGCCGGTGGCTGGTGCTGTCGGTGGCGGCGACCCTGGTCGTGCTGGCAGCCGTCCAGCTGTTCACCACCACCCGTATCTACCGCGCCACCGCAACTGTTCAGATCGACCCGGAGAGCTCGAAGGTGCTGCCGTACGAGGAGGTCGTCTCGGATCAGGTCTACTCGGTCTGGGCCAGCGAGGAGTACCGGCTGACCCAGGTGAGCAACCTCCAGACCCTGGCCCTGGCGCAGCGCGTGGTCGCTCGGCTGAACCTCGGGCAGAACGAGGCGTTCAACGCGCCGGTCAGCTCGGGCCTGCTGCGCGACCTCTGGGGACGGCTGCGTGGCGGCGTCGCGCGCCTGCTGGCCGGCGCCCGTCCAGTGCCGGCACCAGCGGCGGACGAGGAGGGCGGTGAGGCCGACGGCGGCGGCTGGCCCGCGGCCGCGCTGCTGGGCGGTCTCCAGGTCGACCAGCTCCGCAACACCCGCATGCTGCTGGTCAGCTACAGCTCGCCCGATCCCCGGCTCGCGGCGCGCGTCGCCAACGCGGCGGTGGAGGAGTTCATCGAGCAACACTTCGAGAGCAAGTACGAGGCCACGCTGCGGGCCCAGGAGTTCCTGCGCAAGGAGCTCCGAGAGCTGCAGGTCAAGGTCGAGGAGTCGGAAGAGGCTCTGCTGACCTACGCGCGCGCCAACGACATTCAGAACATCAACGAGCGCGAGACGATCAACCTGCAGAAGCTGGCCGATCTGAGCAACGAGAAGACGGCCGTCGAGAACGATCTGCGAGCCGCGTCGGCGCGCTACCGAGCCGTCCAGGCGGTGAACCGGCAGGAGTTCCCGGACTCCCTCAAGACCGGCGCCATGCAGGAGCTCGAGCTGCGGCTGGCCGAGGTCGAGCGCTCCCTGGCCGCGATGTCCGACCGCTTCGGCCCGGAGTGGCCGGCGCTGAAGGCGCTCCAGCGGGAGGCGGTGGCGCTGCGCTCCCAGCTCGCCGCCGAACGAGCCCGCGTGGTCGAGTCGGCTCGCCTCGAGTACCAGGTGGCAGCCGAGCGCAACCGCCAGGTGGGCGAGGCCCTCGCCCAGCACCGCACGGTCGTCGACGAGCTCAACACCGACTCCATCCAGTACAACATCATCAAGCGCGAGGCCGAGACCAACAAGCAGCTCTACGAGGGCCTGCTGCAGCGGCTCAAGGAGACCGGCGTCGCCGCCGGCCTGCGCTCGAGCAACATCCGCATCACCGAGCGGGCCGTCCCGCCGGGGGTGCCGATCTACCCCAACAAGCAGCGCGGGCTGATGCTGGCCTTGATGCTGGGGCTGGGCGCCGGCGTCGCTCTGGCGGTCGTTCTCGACTCGCTCGACAACAGCATCAAGGACTCCGAGGACGTGACCGACCGGCTCGGTCTGCCGGCGCTCGGCGTGGTGCCGTCGGCGCGCAGCAACGGGCGCCGCCCGCGCTGGCGCCGGAGTCGCCAGGGGACCAACCTCACCCCCTCGGCGCTGGTGGCCCATGCGGGCTCGGGATCGGGCTCCGGCCAGGCTTGGGAGGCCTACCGCGCGGTGCGCACCTCGTTGCTGCTGTCGCACTCCGGCAAGCCGCCGCAGGTGGTGCTGTTCACCTCGGCCCTGGCAAGCGAGGGCAAGACGACGACCTCGGCCAACGTCGCGCTGGTGCTGGCCCAGACCGGTGCCCGCACCCTGCTGGTCGATCTCGACCTGCGCAAGCCGCGCCAGGCCGAGCTGTTCGAGATCCCCGGCGAGCGCGGCATGAGCACCTACCTGTCGGGCAACACCGACCTGTCGTCACAGATCGTCGAGAGCCGCTTCCCGAAGCTGTTCGTGCTGCCGGCCGGCCCACCGGCGCCCAACCCGCCCGAGCTGATCGGCTCGGAGCGGATGCGCAAGGGGCTGACGCTGCTGCGCGACTACTTCACCCACATCGTGATCGACACGCCGCCGGTGCTGCAGGTCACCGACGCCCTGGTGCTCGGTCCGTGGGTCGACGGCGTGGTGGTGGTGGCGCGCAGCGGCCGCACTCCGCGCAACGCCGTGCTGCAGAGCTGCCTGCAGGTCTCGCGGCTCGGCGGCCGGCTGCTCGGCGTCCTGGTCAACGACGCTCACGTCCGCCACTCCGGCTACGGTTACGGCTACGGCTACGGCTACGGTTACGGCGACTCCCCGGAGCCCCGGGCGGCCGAGGAAGCGACCCCGCCAACCGCCGGGGCGGCGGCGGCCAAGAAGCTCTGAGCGACCGCCCGCCGGAGCCACCGAGACGACCGGTGCGGGCCCCGCGTCGCCACCTGCTGCTCGCCACGGCGGCCGTCGTGTTCGGCGGCGCCGTCCTGTGGTCGGCCTGGCGGTACGGCGCCACCGAGAGCTGGGCCCAGTACCGCCTGTTCCTGCTGCTCGCCGGGGCCGCGCTGCCGGCCGTGTGGAGCTCCGACCGTCGCCTGTTCAGCGACTGGCGGGGGCTGGCGCTGGCGGCCGTCGGGCTCTTCCTGCTGGTCCAGGTCTTCCGGCTGCCGACCCTCGAGGCGGCCGGCTACACCCTGGCGGCCGTCGCCTGGCTGGGCCTGGTGGTCGGGCTCGCCCTGACCTGGGGGAGCCGCCGGCGGGCCCGCGCGCTGGTGACGTTCCTGCTGCTGTTGGGAGCGGTCGAGGCGGTGGTCGGTATCGCCCAGGGCGTGGGTGCGGCGGCCAGCCCGGGAGCGCTCGCCGGCGAGCCCAACCTGGTCTCGGGCACGCTGTTCAACCGCAACCACTTTGCCGGCCTGCTCAATATGGTGCTGCCGTTCGCCGTTGCCGGCCTCGCCGCGTCGCTGTCCGACAGACATCGCTCGCCCCAGCCCCGCTCGGAGCGCTACGCCCGCGGCTGGCTGGCGGCGGCCGGCTGCTCGCTGATCGGTCTGGCTGTGCTGCTGTCGCGCTCGCGCGGCGGCATCTTGACCCTGACGCTGGTTCTGCTGCTGATGGCGGCGCTGATGCTCGCCCGCCGGGGCGGCCGGCTGGCGGCGGGAGCCGTGCTGGTGGTGCTGCTCGGCGCGCTCGGTCTCGGCGGCGCGCTGGCCGGCGAGGGGCTGGTCGAGCGTCTCGACGAGGGCGGCGGCTGGCGTCCGGGTCTGTACCGCGACACCCTGGCGATGATCGCCGAACAGCCCCTCGGCTACGGGCCGGGGATGTACCGCTGGCGTTTTCTGCCGTACCAGACCGTCGGCACGGCCAAGCGGTACGACCACGCCCACAACGACTATCTCGAAGTGGCTGCCGACTGGGGAGTGCCCGTGGCGGCGCTGCTGTGCGCCCTCCTGGTGTGGCGGCTGGCTCGCGCCGTTCGAAGGTACACGCGCGACGACGAGGCCGGCTGGCTGTCGCTGGGCTGCGCCGGCGCCATCTTCTCGATCCTGGTCCACAGCCTGTTCGACTTCAATTTGCAGATCCCCACCAACCTGCTGGTGTTCAGCACCGTCGTAGCGCTCGCCTGGAGCCTCGATCGGCCGGCCGTCGAGGCACCCGCGGCGCCGCGCCGATCGGCCAACGCCGGGCTGCTGCTGGCGCTCGCCCTGACCGCCGCGCTGCTGCTCGCCGGCTGGCACACGGGCTGGCGCGCCGTGGCCGCCGGCAAGGCGCGTTCCGCGGGCTCGATCGCGGCCTTGAGCGAAGCCAGCCGCTGGGACCCGCACGACCCGGGGCTGCCGTTCCGGCTCGGCATCGCCCACCGCGACGCCCTGGTCGGCCGCGACCTCGACGCCGCCATCAGCCTGCTCGAGCGCGCGGTGAAGCTCAACCCGTACAACCCCAGGTACCGCTCCGAGCTGGCCGTCGCGCACGAGCTGGCGCGGCAGCCCGAGCTGGCCGAGGCGCGGCTGCTCGAGGCCGTCGAGATCAGCCCCCGGCGGCCGTACTACCGCTGGCGGCTGGCCAACCTGTACCTGCGCCGGGGCGAGCTGGCGCGGGCAACGCCGCTGCTGCGCGAGCTGATGGACGAAGAGGCGACGCTGCGCGGCCCCGCCCTAGCCCTGCTGCTGGGCGCCGGCGCCGACGCCGCGCTGGTGGATTCGCTATGGCCGGAGGGGCGCGACGCACGCCGGGCCCTGTTCTCGCTGCTGGTCCGGACCGAGCAGTTCGGCAGCGGACCGGTGGTCGAGCTGGCGGCACGGCAGTGGCCGCGGCTGCTGGCCGACGAGCCGCCGCTCGAGCCCGCGGCCGGCATCCGCTACCTCGAGCGGCTGGTCGCGGCCGGGCGCCGCGGGGAGGCCGGGCAGCGGTGGCTCGAGCTGGCCGCCGCCCATGGCCACCGGGACCCGGAGTTCGCCGACGGTCGCAACGCGTTGTGGAACGGCGGCTTCGAGCTTCCGGACCTCGGCGGCCCGTTCGACTGGGTGCTCGGCTGTCGGCCCGCCTACTGTGTCGAGATCGGAACCCTGGACGGCGAGCGGTTCCTGGCGGTGCGCTTCGACGGCACCGAGAACCTCGCCCTCCATCACACCCTGCAGAGTCCGGCGGTCGAGCCGGGCGGCCGCTACCGGATCAGCCTGCGGCTGCGTTCGCGCGGACTGACCACCGAGCAGGGGGTCTTTGTGCGGCTGGTGGCGGCCGACGGCCGTGTGCTGTTCGAGACGCCCCGGCTACTGGGCGACAGCGACTGGCAGGAGCTGACCGGCGAGTTCACGGCGCCGGCCTCGGACAAGCCGCTCGAGCTCCAGCTCCGCCGCCTCCCCAGCCGGCGCCTGGGCAACCGGCTGGCGGGTAGCCTGTGGGTCGATGAGGTACTCTTGAGCCGGCAAAGCTGATGCTCCGTCTGGTTCTTCCGCTCGTCGGCCTGCTGGCTTTCGCGGTTGCCGACCGGGGCTCTCTCGAGATCCGCAGCCTGCCCGGGGCCACCGTGGTCTGGGAAGGCATCGAGCTCGGCGCCACCGACGCCGACGGTCGGCTGACGATCGGCGACATCCCCCCCGGCACCTACCGGGTGGCCCTGCGCAAGGAGGGCTTCGAGCCGCTCGATCTGGAGGTCGAGATCGGCGCCGGCGCCACCACGGTGAGCGGCAACCTCCAGCCGCTGGCGCCGCCGCCCGCGCGGGACGTCACGCCGACGACGCCCCGGCCGCCGGCCGCCGAGCCGCAGCCGGCTCCACCGCCGGCTCTCACGCTCCCCGACACCCACACCGAGCCGCCGGCGCCGGCTGCCGCCGCCACCAACCTGGCGGCCGCACCTCACCGGGGCGAGCCGGTCACCCCGGAGCAGGCCACGGCCGCCACCGCGCCGGGCCTGCTGGTGTGGGCGCTGGTGGCGGCCGCCGCCGCGCTCGGCGCCGCCCTCGTGCGGCGCCGGCTGCTGCGCGCGCCCCAGCCGGCACCCGGGCCGCCTGCCGCCGACTGGGACGGTGGCCGCTCGCCGGACGGCGCGCCGGACGAGCCGCACGACCCTTCGTTCCTCTCCGAGCTCAAGCAGCGCGAAATGGAGCTGGCGGACACCGAGCTGGCGGCCGACGACCACGACGTCATCGACGTCGAGGTGATCGAAGTCGACGACGCCGACTGATGGACGCCGCCGCCATCCTGACCGTCGTCGCCACCGTCGTCGCGGTGCACGGCGATGGTCTGGAAATCGACAAGGGGCTCAGGGACGGCCTGCGCCGGGGCGACCGCGGCGTGCTCGAGTACAACCTCACGGTGAGCGGCGAGACCCGGCGGGTCGAGGTCGGCGAGGCCGAAGTCACGGCCGCTTCCGAGACCACCGCGCGGCTGGCGGCACCCGGCGGCGGCACCACCACGCGCCCCGGCTTCCAGGCGGTCTTCAGGCTGCCGCCCGAGCGCCTGCTGCCGGAGTCGCTCGCACTGGCAGTGGCCGAAAGCCGGCTGGAGCGCGGCGACCTCGCCGGAGCCGGCGAGCAGCTCGAGCGCTGGCTGAAGCTGTGGCAGATCCTGCGCGGTGACGGGCACGCTTCTGCCGGTCTCGAAGCCGCCCTCGGCCTGCTGCGGCGGCTGGCAGCCGGCCTGCTCGACCAGGGCCGCTTCGACGAGGCGGCCGACCGGCTGGCGGCGATCCAGCAGGTCCGTCCGGGCGAGCCCGCCAGCCTCGAGCTGCTGCGCTGGCTCGCGGCCGGCGAGCGCACCGAGATGGTGCGTCTGGAGGCCGGCGAGTTCCGCATCGGGGCGGCTGCCGGCCAGGCGAGCCACTACAACCAGCAGCCGGCGTTCCGGCGCCGGCTGGGCGAGACATGGCTGGACGCCCGGCCCGTGTCGCGGCAGGCGTACCTGCTGTTCCGGCCCGACGTCCGCTTACCAGCCGGCGCCGACAGCAGCCCCGCCACCGGCATCTCGTTCGACCAGGCGGCCGCCTACTGCGGGTGGCGCGGCCGGCGGCTGCCTACCGAGCTGGAGTGGGAGGCGGCGGTCGCCAGCGGCGGGGTCGACGCCTCCGAGCCGCTGCTCGAGTGGACCGACTCGTGGTACCTGCCGTACCCCGGCAACGAGGTGAGAGAGGAAGCCTACGGCGAGCGGTACAAGGTGCTGCGCGGCCGCGGCGACGACCCGCGGCTCGACCCCAGGAAACGGCGGTTCCTGGCGCCCGAGCAACGTCACAGCCGCGTCGGGTTCCGCTGCGCCGGCGACCTACCGCGACCCGGCTCACCCGCCGTCGCCGGTTAGGACTAGAGAGCTCCGGCCCCATGCAGACCGGCCACGTCGACCTCCACTGTCACGTGCTGCCGGCGCTCGACGACGGACCAGCCACCCTCGCCGACACCGTCGAGCTGCTGCGCGCGGCCTGGGCCGGCGGTACCCGCGGGGTGGTCGCCACGCCCCACATGTTCCTCCAGCAGTTCGACCTGCGCGACCCGGAACGGGTGCGCCGCAGCTTCGACGACTGTCGCGCGGAGCTCGACCGGCTGTCGGAGAACGAAAAGTACGCCTTCCTGGGCGAGCTCGAGCTGTGGCTCGGGGCCGAGAACCACCTCACCCCCGAGCTGTTGGCGGCGGTCGAGGAGAGGCGCGCGATCACCCTGGCCGGCAGCCGCTACCTGCTGCTCGAGTTCCCGCCCTTGCTGCCGGTCCAACAGATGATCGCCGGCGCCGAAAGGATCGCGGCGGCGGGCCTCGTCCCGGTGGTGGCCCACGTCGAACGGTACCCCCGGCTGGTAGCCCGCGGCGCGGCGCAGCTCGCGGCGCGCGGCTGCGTGCTGCAGATCAACGCAGCCAGCGTGCTCGGCGGATGGGGTAGCGCCCTGCGACGCGGAAGCGTACGTCTGCTGCGCGACGGGATGGTCGGGGTGGTCGCCTCGGACGGTCACGACGCGGCGGAGCGGAGCGCCAGCCTGGAGCAGCCGGCGCGGTGGCTGCGCAAGCGGTTCGGCGCCGAGCGGACCCGCGCCTGGCTGGACGACAATCCGCGCCGCATCGTCGCCAACCGCTCGCTGCAGTAGGCTCGACCGCGGGTCATGAGCTCGACCACGCTTCTGACCGCACTCCTGGTGGCGGTGGTGGTGCCCGCCACCGCGCTCTGCGAGGCCGCCGACGAGCCGGTCTCGGGCCCGCCACTCGTCGTCGTCGAGCTCTTCACCTCGCAGGGCTGCTCGAGCTGCCCGCCCGCCGACCGCCTGCTGTCGGAGCTGGCCGGCGACCCGTCGGTCGTGCCGCTGGCGTTCCACGTCGACTACTGGAACGATCTCGGCTGGCGCGACCCGTTCTCCTCGCCCGGCTGGTCGGAGCGCCAGCGCCGTTACGCCCGGCGTTTCGGCTCACGCCGCGTCTACACGCCGCAGGCCGTGGTCGACGGCCGTCTCGAGGGCGTGGGGTCGAGCGCCGCCCGGCTCAGCGAGATGCTCGGCGCCGCTCGTGACCTTTCACGGCGCGCAGCCATCGAGCTCGAGGCGAGCGTCTCCGGCGGCCGATTCCTGGCCGTCACCCTCGACGCCCGCCTGCTCGAGCCGTGGCCCGCCGAGCGGCTCACCGCCTACCTGGCGGTGTTCGAGAGCGGCCTGGTGACCGCCGTCGAGCGCGGCGAGAACGGCGGCCGCGCGCTCGCCAACGACTTCGTGGTCCGCCGGCTCGAGCCGATCTTCGACCTGACCCCGGCCGGCCCCCACCAGGCGGCGACCACCCGGATGGTGATCGAGCCCGGCTGGCGGCCGGCGGGGCTCGGCGTCGCCGCCTTCCTGCAGGATCCCGAGACGCTCGAGATCCACGCGGCGGCGCGGGCCGGGCCGGAGTAGGGCCCCGGGAGACCTCGGGGCTTGGCGGCTTGGAGCGCGTCGCCGGGGAGGGAGCGTCAGCCGGCGGGGGCCCGGGCGGAGCGACATCACCCTCGCCCTTGGAGCGCAGCCCGGGCCCCCGACGGGTCCAGCGACCGGGCCCTGCCGACAGGGCACGCGCCAAGGGTTTGGGGGTTTGGGGGTTTGGGAGAGAGATAGCGCGGCTCTTGCCGTGTGGCCTCGCGCTACACTGGCGCTCCTGTCCCGATGAGCGCTGCCGAAAGCGAGCCGGCCTTCGACCGCGGCATCGTCGAGGGGCCGATCACGGCCGCGGTGTGGAAGCTCGCCTGGCCGACCATGGTGCAGAACGTGGTGGCCGGGCTGCAGGGGTTCGTCGATCACGCCATGGTCGGCCGCTTCGTCGGCCACACCGGCAACGCCGCGATCGGCGTGAGCTGGCAGATCTTCCTGATCGTTGTTGTGTTCGTGGCCTCGCTGTACTCGGGGATGGGCGTGCTGGTGGCGCGCTTCGCCGGCGCCGGCGACGGCGGGCGGGTCAACCGGGTCGTCTACCAGGCGTTCCTCAGCTCGACCTTTCTCGGCGTCTGCGTCTTCGCCCCGGTGGGCTACTTCGCGGCACCCTGGCTGCTCGGCTTCGTCAACGCCGAGCCGGCGGTCCAGGCCGAGGCGCTGCCGTACCTCCGGATCCTGTTCCTGTTCAGCTTCGGCATGCTCCACTTCTTCATGCTCGGCGGCGCGCTGCGCGCCGCCGGCGACTCGCGCACGCCCCTCAAGCTGGGCGTCCTGCTGACGGTGCTCAACCTGGCGCTCAACGTGGTGCTGATCCGCGGCCTCGGACCGATCCCCGCCTTCGGCACGCGCGGCGCGGCGATGGGCACCGTGATCGCCGGCGCCACGGTGTCGCTCTACGCCTTCTACCTGCTGTTCGCCGGACGGTTGGTGGTGCGCTTTCGCGGTCTCGCCCTCGGGCCCGACTGGCGGGTGATCGGCTCGCTGTTCCGCTTCGGGCTGCCGACCGGCTTTCAGGGCATCGCGATGAACGTCGGCGGGGTGGTGCTGATGCGCTTCGTCGGCTCGCTGGCCCAGAGCTCGGAGGCGCACGCCGCCTACTCGGTGTCGTACATGCAGCTTTTCTCGCTCGTCACCTGGGTGTCGATCGCGCTGATGTCGGCGGCCTCGGCGGTGGCCGGCCAGAACCTGGGCGCCGAGCGGCCCGAGCGCACCGTCGCCACGCCGCGGGCGGCGGCGGGCCTGGGGCTGCGGATCGCGCTGCCGCTCGGGCTCGTGTTCCTGCTGGCACCGGGCCGGCTGCTCGGTCTGTTCGGCCTCGACGACCCCGAGGTGGTGGCGATCGGCCGCCTGCTGCTGGCGCACCTGAGCCTGTCGGCGCTCTTCCTGCCGGTGGCCCTGTCCTACACCGGCGCGCTTCAGGGCACCGGCGACACCCGCAGCCCGATGTGGATCACCCTGATCTCGCAGCTCGCCCTGCCGCTCGCCTGGTGCGGCGCCTTCGACCTCGCGGGCCAGCTGACGCCGGCCGACATCTGGCGCGCCATCGTGCTCGGCCACCTGGCCCGCGCCGGCCTGTCGTTCCTGCGCTTCCGCGCCGAGCGCTGGCGCTCGATCGCGGTCGACCTCGGCGACTGAGCTACTCCGCCAGCACGGCGCCCGCCGCCAGCGCTCCGGGGGCGCAGGTCAGGCCGCCGCCGGGATGGCTGCCGCTGCCGCCGAGATACAGCCCCGGGTAGGGCGTCGAATAGCGCGCGCACTCGGGCGTCGGCCGGACGGCGAGCTGGTCGAGAGCGTGCTCGCCGTGGTGGAGGTGGCCGCCGGTGAGCGCGAACCGCCGCTCGAGATCGGCCGGGCTCGACACCCGCCGGCCGACGATCTGCTCGCGCAGCCGCGGCGCGTAGGCTTCGAGCACGCCGAGGACCGCCTCGAGCAGCTCCTCGTTGCGCTCCTCGCCCCAGCCGCCCTCGAGCTCGTACGGCGCGAAGTGGACGAGGATCGAGGCGACGTGGTGGCCCGGTGGCGCCAGCTCGGGGCTTTCGACCGTCGGCAGCCGCACGTCGAGCACCGGGCGGGCCGAGAAACGGCGGTACTTGACGGCGTCGAACGCCCGCTCCTGCTCCTCGAGGCTCTCGCCGGTGCGGATCTCCTCGGCCTCGAAGCCCGGCCGGCAGGCCAGCTCGGGATAGCCGTCGAGCGCCAGGTCGACCTTGGCGGTGGTGCCGCGGACGCGGTAGTTGGCGACGTCGCGACCCAGCCGGCCGGTGAGCGCGGCCGGCGGCAGCAGGCGCAGGAACAGCTGCCGCGGGTCGCAGGTGGCGACCACCACCGGAGCCGCGATCTCGTCGCCGCCCGCCAGCCGCACGCCGGTGACGCGCGGGCCGTCGAGCAGCAGCCGCTCGACCTCGGCCCCGGTGCGTAGCTCGACGCCCGCCGCCCGCGACGCCCCCTCGAGCGCCCGCACGAGCGCCGGCGCACCGCCGGCCACCGGGCGGCCGGCCGCGGCCTCCGCCACCAGCAGGTTGGCGGTGGTGCCCGGTGAGCGCGGGCCGCACCAGGTGGACCAGACCGCCGGCGCGGCCAGCGCCGCCTTGAGCGGCTCGGCGGCGAACCGCTCGTCCAGCCAGTCGGCCACCGGGCTGGGGGCCGCGCGCAGCAGCTCCATCATCCGCCGCCGGCCGAGCAGCCGGAGGGCGAGCGCCGAGCGGCCCAGGCTCCACAGGTCGGCGACGCCCGGATCGAACAGGTCGGGCGGCGGCCGGTCGGTGAGCCGGCCGAGCGCCGGCGCCACCCGCTCGACGAAGCTCCGGTAGGCGGCGTAGGCCTCGACGTCGGCCGGCGCCAGACGCGCCAGCTCGTCGGCGGCGGCGGCGGGATCGCGCTCGAGCAGCAACCCCGGCCCGTCGGTCGCGGGCACCAGCACCGGCGGCGGCACGCGCCGCTCGAGGCCGTGCCGCTCGAGCTCGAGCCCGGCCACCACCCAGTCGCGCACCGCCGCGGTGTCGTGCAGCACGCCGGCGGTGCGGTAGCCGGGGTGGAACTGCTCGCTCGCCGCCAGCCCGCCGAGTCGCTCGCGCCGCTCGACGACCACCACCCGGCGGCCGCGGCGGGCGAGCCAGGCGGCGGCGGTCAGCCCGTTGTGGCCGCCGCCCACCACCACCACGTCGCGGGCGCCGCTCATAGCTCCCCCGAGCCGAGCAGCGCGGCGGCCGCCAGCTGCCCGGAGGCGCCCATGATGCCGCCGCCCGGGTGGGTGCCCGAGCCGCACATCCACAACCGCCGCACCGGCGTCCGGTAGCGCGCCCAGCCGGCCGCCGGCCGCTGGAACAGGAGCTGCTCCAGGCTCAGCTCGCCCTGGAAGATGTTGCCCTCGCTCAAGCCGTACTCCTGCTCCAGGTCCCACGGCGTCAGCACCTGGCGGTAGAGGATCGACTCCTCGAGGCCGGGGCAGTACTCGGCCAGCGTCTCGACCACCGCGTCGCCGAACGCCTCGCGCTGGTCGGGCCAGCTCTCGGGCCCGTCCTTCAAGTGGTAGGGCGCGTACTGCACGAACATCGAGATGATGTGCTTGCCGGGCGGCGCGACGCTCGGGTCGAGCAGCGACGGGATGACCACGTTGATGTACGGCCGGCGCGAGAACTCGCCGTACTTGGCGTCGTCGTAGGCGCGCTCCAGGTAGTCGAGGCCGGGCGCGATGGCGATGTCGCCGCGCAGGTGGTCGGTGCCGTCGCGCCCCTCAAACCGCGGCAGCCGGTCGACCGCCAGGTTGACCTTGCCCGAGCTGCCGCGCAGCTTGTAGCGCCGGATCTGGCGGCAGAACTCGCCGTCCAGGTGCTGCTCGCCCACCAGCCCGAGGAAGGTCAGCCGCGGGTCGCAGCTCGACACCACCACCCTGGCCGCGATCTCCTCGCCGCCGGCCAGCACCACGCCGGTGGCGCGGCCGTTCCGGAGTTGCACCCGCTCGACCGTCGCCTCGGTGCGGATCTCGGCGCCAAAGCCCTCGGCGGCCCGCGCGCAGGCCAGGCTGACGCCGCCGGTGCCGCCCTTCGAGTAGCCCCAGGAGCGGAAGGCGCCGTCGATCTCGCCCATGTAGTGGTGGAGCAGCACGTAGGCGGTGCCCGGCGAGCGCACGCCCTGATAGGTGCCGATGATCCCGCTCACCGACATCGGCGCCTTGAGCACGTCGGACTCGAACCACATGTCGAGGAAGTCGACGGCGCTCATGGTCAAGAGCTTGAGGTTCAAGTGCATGGTCTCGCTGCCGCCGGAGCGGAGCTTGCGCCCCAGCCTGAGCAGCCGCAGCAGCTCGCGCGGGTCCCAGGACAGCGGATCGGGCGCCGGCGAGTCGATGACGTCGCGCACCAGCTGCGCGGCGCGGGTCATGGTCAGGCTGAACTCGGGGTAGATCTCGGCGTCGCGGGCGCTGAACCGCGAGATCTCGCGCCGGCTGCGCTCGGCGTCGGCCCAGCGGCACAGACCGCGATCGCCCGGCAGCGGGGTGAAGGCGGTCTCGAGCGGGAGGATCTCCATCCCGTGCCGCGGCAGCTCGAGGTCGCGGATGATCGACGGCCGGAACAGGCTCACCACGTACGAGCAGACCGAGAACTTGAACCCGGGGTAGAGCTCCTCGGTGACCGCCGAGCCGCCCAGCAGGTGACGGCGCTCGACGACCAGCACCTTGCGGCCGGCCCGCGCCAGATAGGCGGCGCAGAGCAGCCCGTTGTGGCCGCCGCCGACGACGCCCGCGTCGTAGCGCCGGCTCAGTTCGCCCTCTTGCGCGGCGGGGCGAAGAACGGCGGCCTGGCGACGGTCGCCTTCACCCGGTGCCGCCGGTACTCGGCGGTGACCTCGAACCGCACCGTGGTCCCCACCGCCGCGTGGCTGCTCTGGAGCTGGGCCAGGGCCAGGTTCTTCTTGAGGGTGGGCGACCAGGCGCCGCTGGTGGCCTGGCCGATCCAGCGGCCGCCCTCGTCGTAGACCGGCCGCCCCTCGCGCCAGGCGCCGGCCGACAGCTCGGGCGGCAGCCCGTAGCGCGCGAACACCTCCTCGAGCTCGCCCCAGTCGACGTCGAGA
>JBFGNS010000029.1:0-32325 GCA_041574955.1 Thermoanaerobaculia bacterium
CCGTCGACCGTCTCGAGCGGCGGCGGCTCGGCCCGCTGCTGTCGCTGGCACGCCGCCACCGGTGCCAGCAGGCCTGCCGCCAGGACCACCGCAGGGCCGCGCCGTCGCCAACCGCTCACCGCGATCAGCCTACCACCGGCCCTCCGCCAACCTCGCCGGCAGCTCGGTCAGCCGCCCGAGGTCGCCGCCGCCCGCGCGGTCGATGCGCAGCGCCCGCATGCCGGCGGCCTGCGCGCCCTCCACGTCCTGCCGCCGGCGGTCCCCGACGTGCAGCACCCGGCCGGCGGGCAGCGCCAGCCGGTCGAGCGCCGCCGCGAAGATACGGCGGTCCGGCTTCTCCGCCCCCACCTGCTGCGAGTGGACCACCACCTCGAACCGCCGGGCCAGGCCGATCTCGGCCAGCAGACCCGGCAGCCGCTCGTCCCAATTGCTGATCAGCCCCAGCCGCAGGCCGCCGGCCGCCAGCGCGTCGAGCGCCGGCTCGACGTCGGGGTAGAGCTCCCAGGCAGCGGCACCGGCGAAGCGGGCGTAGAGCTCGGGCGCGGCGAAGCGCGCCGCCGCTGGCTCGCCGAGGTGCTCGCACACCCGCTCGACGAACCGCGCCCACCAGCCGCGCGCGCCGCGCGGATGGGCGGCGAAGCGGTCGCGCGACGGGTGCTCGGCGCAATCGAGCTCGCTCCACACCTGCCGCACCAGCTCGCCGGCCCGCGCCGGCTCCACCACCACGCCGTGACGCGCCAGCACCTCGGAGTAGATCTCGCCCAGCCGCGCCGGGTGGATCAGGGTGCCGGTCAGGTCGAAGGTGACCGCGGCGAGCCAGTCGGAGGCGGGCATCGCCGCCATGCTACGCTGACCGCGGTGACCCCCACCGTCCGCCTCACCCTGTCGGTCGTCGCCCTCTCCGCCTGGCTGATCCTGCTCCTGACCGGCTTCGCCGCCGGCGGCGCCGTCCACCTCCTGCTGGCGGCGAGCCTGATCCTGTTTCCGTGGCGCGCGGCGGCGGACGAGTAGGGGGCCCGGCTGTTGTCGTGCTCACCCGGCCGGCTCGGAGTCGAGAGGGACAGGGTCCCAGGTAGCGGCGGGTCGGCGGTGGGCCCGGCCGGCTCGGAGTCGAGGGGGACAGGGTCCCAGGGTACCGGCTCGCGCGAAGTCGGACTTTCGAGCGGGGCGCTCGCCTGCACTCGGCTGGCGCGCGGCATCGGCGTCGGACTCCACCCGGCGTTGCGCTGCGCTGGCCGAGAGCTACCCTGGGACCCTGTCCCCCTCGCCTCTGACGCCGGCCTCCGGTTGGGGCTTGGCGGCTTGGAGGCTCGAGGGCCTGGAGCAGTTCGGCGGGAGGGAGCGTCAGCCGGCGGGGGCCCGGGCGGAGCGACATCACCCTCGCCTTTGGAGCGCAGCCCGGGCCACCGGCGGCCAAGCGACCGGGCGCTGCCGCCAACGCTCCTGCAAGGGGAGGCCTCGGGGGCTTGGCGGGCTGGAGGCCGGAGTTGCCTAACCGTTCTCCTGCTCGCCCGCGCCCCCCAGCCGCAGGGCGAAGTAGGCGGGCAGCAGGGTGATCGCCACCAGCGCGGTGGCCAGCGCGCCGAGGACCGCCACGAAGCCCATCGAGCGCAGCCCCGGGTAGTGCGACAGCGACATCGATCCGAAGCCGACCATGGTCGACACGGCGGCGAGCGCGATCGCCTTGCCGGTCTCGGCCATGCCGGCGATCCGCTTCTGCCGGTCGGCGGTGCGCAGCTCACGCTGGCGGTGAATCATGTGCACCCCGTAGTCGACGCCGATGCCGATGATCATCGTCGAGACGAAGATGTTCATGAAGTTCATCGCCAGCCCGAACGCCGCCATCGCGCCCAGCATCCAGATGATGCCCACCGTTAGCGGCGCCAGCGACAGCAGCGTGTCGCCCAGCCGGCGGTAGTCGAGCCACAGCAGCAGCGCCACCGCCACCAGGCCCACCACGGCCGCCAGCAGGGCGTCGGCCAGCACGCTGCGGCGCAGGAAGCCGCTCACCACGTTGGCGCCGGTGAGGGTGGCGCCCGGCCCCAGCTCCGCGGTCAGCGCCACCGCCGCCGGCGGCGGATCCCGGCGCCACTGGCCGCGCGGCGGGTAGAGGTAGACCACGGTGGTCCAGCCCTCCGAGTCGCGGTGCAGGTAGCGGTCGAGCAGCCGGCGGATCGCCTCGACCTTCTCCAGCTCCTCGACCGAAACCGGCGTCCGGCGGTCCACCGCCTGGCGGAACATCTCGAGGCCGTCGGCGAACGGATCCGCGCGCATGCCCTGCGCCGCCAGCGCCGCCCGGAAGCGCTCGACGATGCGCTCACCGTCGAGCCGGTCGCGGTGCTCCTCGAGCCAGGCCAGGGCGCGGCGCTGGCGGGCCGGCGGCGGCACCAGGCCGGTGATCGAGTCGAAGCTGCTCAGCTCCCCGGCCGCCACCATCTCGCGCGCCGCCTGCGCGGCGCGCTCGGCCTGCTCGAGGGCCTGATCGAGGCGCGGCGCCTCGATCAGCAGCATCATCTGGTCGAAGCTGGTGCCGAAGTGGCGCGCCACCTCCTCGCGCACCATCACCCCCGGGTTGCCGCGCGGCCGCATCGCCTTGACGCTGTCCTCGAACTCGAGCCGGGTCGCCATCACGGCGGCCACCGCCGTCACGACCAGCCCGGCGGCCAGCACCGTCCGTGGCCGGGCGACGCAGGCGGCGAGCAGCCGCGCGCTGCCAAAGCCGTGCAAGAACAGCCGCGGCCGCCGCCGACGGCGGCTGTAGCGGTCCTCGCCCGCCGCCAGCTGCGCCGGCAGCAGCACCACCACCGCCGCCATGCACAGCAGGATGCCGGTGCCGGTCAGCAGCCCCATCTGACGCAGGCCGGTGAAATCGGTGACCGTGAAGGCGTAGAAGGTGGCGGCGCTGGTGACGCCTCCGACGATCACGGCGCGTCCCGACGAGCCGCTCATGCGCGCCAGCCCGACGTCCAGCGAGGCCCCGGCCTGGCGCTCCTCGACAAACCGGCCGTACGAGACGATCACGAAGTCGATCCCGAGACCGATGAGCAGCGCCGCCACCCCGCTGGTGGCCGAGCTCAGCCGCCCGAACGCCAGCACCGCCAGGCCGAAGGTCAGGATCAGGCCGCAGGCCAGCGGCACGAAGGCGTAGAGCAGTGGCCCGAAGCGGCGGAAGGCGAACAGGAACAGCAGCAGCACGCCCACCATCGAGGTCAGCACGTTGACCGCCATGTCGCGCCGGATCAGCTGCTCGTCGCCCAGCGCGATGACGTAGCGGCCGCCCAGCGCCACCTCGGGCGGCGGCCCGGCGGCCTCCCCGGCGAGCTCGGGCCACTGCTGTCGGGTGGCTGCCGCCGCGGCCTCGACCGCCGCCACCAGCTGCCGGTTGAGCTCCACGCTCTCGGGCGTGTGCACCGGCCGCGCCAGGATCAGCAGCATGCGGTGGTCGCGCGACAGCAGGTAGCCGCTCGCCCAGTCGAGCGACAGCCCCGAGCGGGACGCCGTCAACCGCTCGAGGAAGATGTCCGACAGCCCGAGCGGATCGAGGCGCCACAGCTCCTCGAGAGCAAACGCCTGCGGCGTGGCGATCAGCCGCCGCAGCTCGCGTGCCCGCTCCTCGAGCGCCGCCGGGGTGAGCCGCTCGAGCATCCGCTGGCGCTCGTCCTCGTCGAGAAAAAGCACGGCACGCGGCAAGAAGGTGCGCACCAGCTCGTCCTGGCCGCCCAGCCGGTACTCGACGCGCTCGATCGAGTCGAGCCGCGCCAGCCGCTCGCCCAGCCGGTCGACGAACCCCTCGTACGGATCGAGCACCGCGTCCGGCGGCACGCGCACCGCGATCAGCAGGTAGTCGAGGCTGCCGAACTCGTCGAGGGCGCGGCGGAAGTCGGCGACCGCCGGGTCGTCGCGCGGCAGCAGGTTGAGCACGTCGGTGTCGAACTCGAGCCGGCTGGCGGCCAGCAGGGAGAGGGCCACCAGCGCGCCGGTGACGGCGAAGATCGTCCGGTACCGGCGGCGACCGAGCAGCGCGACCCTGTGCAGCAGGGTAGCGGGCATGGTGGACAGGCCGTCGCGGTGCGGCGGGAGGCCCGGTCGTGCGGGCCGGTTCAGTGGACCGCCTTGCTCAGCAGGCGCGGCCCGTAGCGCACGAAGTACTCGACGCCTGAGTACAGACTGGCCACCAGCGCCAGCCACAGCGTCACCGGCGCCAGGTGCTCGAACTGCCCGAGCTGGTTGTAGAAGATGAGCAGCGAGATCGCGATGATCTGCATCGTGGTCTTGACCTTGGCCGACGGGATGGCCGCCATCACCAGATGCTCGGACGCCGCGAAGCCGCGCAGCGAGGAGATGGCGAAGTCACGAGCGATCAGCACCACCACCATCCAGGCCGGCGTCACCTCGGGGTTCATCTCGACCAGCGAGATGAAGGCGGCCGAGGTGAGGATCTTGTCGGCCGCCGGGTCGAGCAGCTTGCCGAGCCGCGTCACCGCCTGCTGGCGCCTGGCGATGAAGCCGTCCAGAAAATCGGTCAGTGCCGCCAGCAGAAAGACGCCGAGACCGACGAACTCCTTGCCTTCGAACTTGGTCAGCAGCACCACCACCAGCAGCGGCACCAGCAGGATGCGGGACAGCGACAGCAGGTTGGGCAGGTTGTTGATGGTGGTCCTCCGGCAGGTGGAGCGCGGTGCTAGCGGCTCATCGTGCCGGCGGGCTGGTGGTCATCACCAACCGTCCGCCGGCGTCTCGGAGCACGTAGGTGGGACGCCCGGCGGCGGCGCGCAGCGCGGCGACCGCCGCCTCCTGGCCCCGGAACAGACCCAGCACCCGGCCCACGTAGCCCCGGGTCTCCGGGTACGGCGGCAGCCCGCGGTACCGGTCCACCGCCTCGGGGCCGGCGTTGTAGCCGGCCAGCGCCAGCTCCAGGTTGCCGCGGAACCGGTCGAGCAGCTGCCGCAGGTAGGCGGTGCCGCCCCTGAGGTTCTGGTCCGGGTCGTACGGGTCGTCGACGCCCAGAGCGCGTGCCGTGTCCGGCATCAGCTGCATCAGACCCATCGCCCCCTTGCGCGACAGCGCCACCGGGTCGTAGCCCGACTCGACCCGCACCACGGCGTGCACCAGGCGCGGGTCGAGCTGCTGCCGACGCGCGTGGTTGTCGATCAGCCGCTCGATGTCGGCCGTCGCCGCCAGGCTGGCGGCGGACCGGCGCGAGCCGTCGTTGGACATCAGCAGGCTGCCGTCGGCCAGCCGGGTGAGCTTGACCTCGGCCCCGGCGGCAGTCGCCGCGAGCATGCAAAAAACCGCAGTCATCGCCCGGGTAGCCATGCCGTCCAGGCGAAAAGTATAAGCGATTGAAGGGTTTCCGTCGCCGCCGCCGGCCGTCAGGAGGAGCCCAGCTCGCGCCGCACCAGATCGGCGACCGCCGCCAGCGCGGCCGGCAGCTTGTCCGGCTCGCGGCCTCCGGCCTGCGCGAAGTCGGCCCGCCCACCGCCCCGGCCGCCGACCAGCCGCGCCACCGATCCGGCCAGCTGCCCGGCGTGCAGGCGCCCCGCCAGGTCGGGCGACACCGCCGCCACCAGCGACACCTTCTCCTCCTCGCGGCTGCCCAGCACGACCACCCCCGAGCCGAGCCGCGAGCGCACCACGTCGGCCATCGAGCGGATCTCGTTGATCGGCGCCGGCGGTACCTCGCGCGCCACCACCCGGACGCCGTCGACCTCGACCGCCTCGCCGCCGCCGTCCGACACCGCCGCCAGCCGGGCCTGCGACAGCTCCTTGTCCTGCGCGCGCAGCCGCTGGCGCAGGGCGGCGACCTCGTCCGCCGCCGCTTCCGGCGCCACGCCCAGCTCGGCGCTCACCGCCTCCAGCTCGCTGCGCTGGCGGCGCAGCCAGTCGAACGCCGCCTCGCCGGTCAACGCCTCGATGCGGCGCACCCCGGAGGCCACGCCGCGCTCGCTGGTGATGACGAACGGCCCGATCTGTCCGCTGTTGGCGACGTGACAGCCGCCGCACAGCTCGAGGCTGGTGAGATCCCCGCCGGCACCCGGCTCGGGCAGCGACGTCAGCTCGACGGTGCGCACCCGGTCGCCGTACTTCTCGCCGAACAGCGCCATCGCGCCGGCGGCCACCGCCTCGCGGGAGTCGCGGTCGTCGGTGATGCGGGTGTCGCGCGCCGTCACCACCCAACGGTTGACCAGCCGCTCGATCCCGGCCAGCTCGTCGGGAGACGGCGGCCGTGGGCAGGTGAAGTCGAAGCGTAACCGGTCGGGCGCCACCAGCGAGCCGGCCTGCCGCACGCCGCTGCCCAGCAGGTGCCGCAGCGCCAGATGCAGCAGGTGGGTGGCGGTGTGGTTGCGCTCGGTGGCGCGCCGGCGGTCGGCGTCGACCCGCGCCGTCACCCGCGCACCGCGCGCCAGCGCGCCGCGCTCGATCCGCACGAAATGGAACCAGCTGCCGGTACCGTCCTTCTGGGTGTCCTCGACCGTCGCCGCGCCGCCATCCCAGTCGAGGGCGCCGCGGTCGCCGACCTGGCCTCCGGCCTCGGCGTAGAAAGGCGTCGTATCGAGCACCACCACGCCCCGCTCGCCGTCGGCCAGCGAGTCGACCGCCGTCGCGCCGTCCTCGGCCAGCCGCGCCAGCTCGACCACCGCCGCGCCCTCCAGCGCCAGCCGGCCGTAGCCGACGAACTCGGTGGCACGGCCGCCGACCACGCCGCGCACCTGTGCCAGGCGCTGTCGGCTGTCGCCGGCGGCGGCGCGCGAGCGCGCGCGCTGCGAGTCGAGCTCGGCGGCGAACCCCGCCTCGTCGATCGCGAACTGCTCCTCCTCGGCGATCTCGCGGATCATCTCGAGCGGCAGTCCGTAGGTGTCGTAGAGCCGGAAGACGGTGTCCCCCGGCAGCGTGCCGGCGCCGCTGCGGCGCAGCTCGTCGAGGCTCTCCTGCACCTGCCTCGAGGCGGCGGCCACGGTGGCCAGGAACTTCTCTTCCTCGCTGCACACGGTGGCGGCCGAGGCCTCCTCGGCCGCCGGCAGCTGCGCGTAGACGCCGCCCATCACCGCGCTCACCGCCGGCAGAAGCCGGTGCAGAAACGGCTCCTCGAGCCCCAGACGCATGCCGTGCCGCGCGGCCCGCCGCAGGATGCGGCGCAGCACGTAGCCGCGGCCGTCGCTGCTCGGGATCACGCCGTCGGCGAGCAGAAAGGTCACTGCCCGCAGGTGGTCGGCGATCACGCGCAGCGAGACGTCGTCGCGCCGGCGGCGTCCGTAGGCGGTGCCGGCCAGCTCGGCGGCGGCCGCCAGCAGCGGCTGGAACAGATCGGTGTCGTAGTTGGCCTCCACCTTCTGCAGCACCGCCGCCACCCGCTCGAGGCCGGCGCCGGTATCGATCGAGGGGTTGGGCAGCGGCCGGGTGGTGCCGTCCTCCAGCCGCTCGAACTGCATGAACACCAGGTTCCAGATCTCCAGGTAGCGGCCGCTGTCGGTGCCCTCCTGCCACTCCACCGCCGGCAGGTCGGGGCGCCGGTCGACGAAGATCTCGCTGCACGGCCCGCACGGACCGGTGTCACCCATCGCCCAGAAGTTGTCCTTCTCGCCGCAGCGGTGGATGCGCTCGGCCGGCAGGGCCGTCAGCCGCAGCCACAGCTCGGCGGCCTCGTCGTCCCGCTCGAAGACGGTGGCCGAGAGCTGCTCTGCCGGCAGCCCCCACACCTCGGTGACCAGCTGCCAGGCGTAGCGGATCGCCTCGTCCTTGAAGTAGTCGCCGAACGAGAAGTTGCCGAGCATCTCGAAGAAGGTGTGATGGCGCGGGCTGGGGCCGACGTTCTCGAGGTCGTTGTGCTTGCCCGACACCCGCATGCACTTCTGCGAGCTGACCGCGCGCGGCGACGGCGGCGGCGCGGCCCCCAGGAAGAAGTCCTTGAACGGCACCATGCCGGCGTTGGTGAACAGCAGGGTCGGGTCGCCCTGCGGCACAAGCGGCGCACTGTCGACCACCCGGTGGTCCTGACCCGCGAAGTAGTCCAGGAAGCTCTGCCGGATGTCGTTGCTGTTCATGGTTTCGGGCGCGGCCGGAGCGGCCGCGGAGGACGGCCGCGGAAGCGGCGGGAGGCGGTCAAGATATCACGCGCCGCCGGCTCTTCGGCCCCGCTCCGGGCTGCCGCTCAGCCCGCCTCCGGCTCGATCTCGGAGGCCAGCTGCAGCACCACGCCCCCCGAGTAGCCCTTGCGGTCGAGGTGGCGCGCCAGCGCCTCGCGGCCGCCGCCGCGGGCGGCCAGCCAGCGCTCGGCCACCCGCCGCGCGGCCGCTTCCTCGCCGTCGGCGAACGCCGCCGCCAGCGCTTCGGCCACCGCCTCGCCGGCAGCGCCGCGGCGCTCGAGCTCGGCGCGCATGCGCCGCGGCCCATAGCCCCGCCGCGCCAGCGGACCGGTGGCCAGCGCGCGGGCGCACGAAACGTCGTCGAGATAGCCGAGCTCCTCGAGCCGGGCGACGGCGCCGGCAACCTCCTCCGGCGGGTGGCCGCGCTGGGCCAGCTTGCGCTCCAGCTCGCGGCGGAAGTGCGGCCGGATGGCCAGCAGCTTGCAGGCCTTGTCGAAGCAGCTCATCGCGCCGCACCCGAGCGCGCCGCCGGCCGCGCTAGCCGACCTCGCCGCTGGTCCCGAGCGACGACTCCATCTCCTCGCGACCGATGTCGGCGGTGAACTGCACGCCCTGCACCTTGAGCTTGAACTCGTCCGGGTTGGAGGCCCGGCGCAACGCCTCGTCGAGCGTGATCAGGCCGGCCCGGTAGTGCTGGTAGAGCGACTGGTCGAACGTCTGCATGCCGTACTGGCTGGTGCCGAGGGCGATCTGCTCGCGAATGTACTTGGTCTTGTCCTTGTTCTCGATGCACTCGCGGATGTACGGCGTGGCGATCAGCACCTCGGCCGCCGGCACCCGGCCGGTCTCGTCGGCGCGCGGTACCAGGCGCAGCGAGATCGCCGCCCTCAGCACCTGGGCGAGCTGGATGCGGATCTGCTTCTGCTGGTGCGGCGGGAACACCGAGATGATGCGGTTGACCGTCTCGGTGGCGTCCACGGTGTGCAGCGTCGACAGCACCAGGTGGCCGGTCTCGGCCGCCAGCAGCGCCGTTTCGATGGTCTCGAAGTCGCGCATCTCACCGACCAGCACCACGTCGGGGTCCTGGCGCAGCGCCGAGCGCAGGGCGTTGGCGAAGCCGTGGGTGTCGACATCCACCTCGCGCTGGTTGACGATCGACCGCTTGTCGCGGTGCAGAAACTCGATCGGGTCCTCGATGGTGATGATGTGCTCGGTGCGTTTGGCGTTGATCGCGTCGATCATCGCCGCCAGCGTGGTCGACTTACCCGACCCGGTGGTGCCGGTGCACAGCACCAGGCCGCGACGCTCCTCGCAGATCTTCTCGATCACCGGCGGCAGCATCAGCTCGCGGATGCTCAGGATCTGGGCCGGGATGACGCGCAGCACCAGGCCGACCGACCCGCGCTGCTGGAAGATGTTGCAGCGGAAGCGGCCGAGCCCCGGCACCGAGTAGGCGATGTCGATCTCGAGGTCCTCCTTGAACCGCTGCTTCTGGCGCGCGTTCATCATCGAGAACGCCATGCCGACGGTGTCGTCCTGCATCAGCCGGCTGAAGCTGGTCAGCTGATGCAGCTGACCGTCGATCCGGATCACCGGATGGCTCCCGACCTTGAGGTGGACGTCGGAGGCCTTGCTCTCGATGGCGTCCTTGAGCACTTCGTTGATGTTCATCGGCGGCTCCTGACGGGCGGTGGGCGGGCGCGCTACCAGGGGTGATGCTGGCGAGGGTAGCGACGGCACCGTCGGCTGTCAACGGAGCGTTTCACAGCCGCGCCGGGGGGCTGACCGGACGGCGTGCTCGCCGCGGCGGCCCCGCTTTCAGCGGCCGGCATTGCCGAGGATCAGCGCCGCCGCCGCCACGGCGGCGGTCTCGACCCGCAGCACCGCTGTTCCCAGCCCGACGGCGCGGCAGCCGAGCTCTTCCAGCCGCCGGCGCTCGTCGCTCGTCCAGCCGCCCTCCGGACCGACCGCCACCGCCACCGTAGCGGCGCGCGCCGGCCGCTGCCAGGGGCCGCCGCGGCCGTCCAGGTACCGGCGGTCGTGCGCGCCGGCGAGCAGCTCAGGCAGCTCGTCCCAGGCGTGGACGCCGCTGAGCTCGGGTAGCAGGCCGCGCTCGGACTGCTCGATGGCGGCGGCCGCGATCCGCCGCAGGCGGTCGAAGCCGGCCGCACCGTAACGGCGCGGCGCACGGGCGGTCGCGACGAAGCGGATCGCCGCGGCCCCCAGCTCGGCCGCCTTCTCCACCAGCCAGCCGGCGCGTGGCGGTCGTGGCGGCGCCACCAGCAGCTCGAGCCTGAGCGGCGGCCGCTCCAGCCGCGACGGCGCACCGAGCTCGAGCCGGGCGCGCTGGCGCTCCACCCGCTCGACGCGCGCGGCGCGCGCGCCGCCGGCGCCGTCGACCAGCCGCAACCGGTCGCCGCTCTGCAGGCGACGGGCGCGGAACAGGTGCCGGTAGCGCTCGCCGTCCACCCACAGCTCGGCGGCTGTCAGCTCGTCGGGCGCCACCAGCAGGTCGGTCAACGCCGCCTCCGCGCCACCAGCGCCGCCCACTCGCCCTCGAGCCGGCGGCCAACGATCTCCAGCCCGGCCGCCGCCAGCCGCGATGCGAAGCCGTCCGCCTCGCTCGCCAGCAGACCCGAGAGCACCACCGTGCCGCCGGCGGCAAGACAGCCGGCCAGCCGCTCGAGCCGATCGGCCCAGCGCTCGGGCCGGATGTTGACCAGCGCCAGGTCGAAGCGTGCCGCCGTCGCCAGGCAGTCGAGGCCGCCTGCCGCGACCAGCGGCGGCAGCCGGTTGCGGCGGCCGTTGTCGACCGCCGCGAAGGCGGCCGCCGGGTCGGTGTCGAGCGCCACCGCTCGGCGGGCGCCGAACTCGAGGGCGGCGAGCGCCAGGATGCCGGTGCCGGTGCCCAGGTCGAGCACCGCGGCGCCGGTCACCGGCAGCCGCTCGAGGCAGCGCACCGCCAGCCGCGTCGAGGCGTGGCTGCCGGTACCGAAGGCCTGGCGCGCCGGCAGGTGGAGCAGGCGGCGGCCGCCGCCCGCCCCGCCGGCTTCGCCACCCGCCTCGTCGCGCGGATCCACCACCAGCCGTGCGCCCACCCGGAACGGCCGCGCCTGGCGCCGGTACGCCGCCATCCAGTCCGCATCGCTCTCCTCCACCGCCGCCAGCAGCCGCGCTCCCACCGGCCGGTGCCGGCCCTCGGCCAGCGCCCGCACGGCGACCGGCAGCGGCTCGTCGAACCAGGCGTCGACGCGCAGACCGGCCGGCTGGCTCGTCAGCTCGAGGCCGCGGGTGCCGAGCTCCCACAGCAGCGCGGTCAGCGGCTCCTCGCGCTCCCGGGCGACGGCGAACGACAGGCGGCGGTAGCGCACCCGCTAGCCGAACAGGTCGCGCACCCGGTCGAGCACCCGGCGCTCCTCGCGCACGTCGGCGCCCTCCAGCTCGGCGAGCTGGCGCAGCAGCTCGAGCTGCTCGTCGGACTGCGAGCGCGGGTGCGGCACCACCAGGCGCACGATCGCCACGTGGTCGCCGGTGCCGCCGCCGTCGAGCCTGGCGATGCCCTTGTCGCGCAGCCGCAGGTCGGCGCCCGGCTGGGTGCCCGGCGGCACCTCGACGCTCTGCTCGCCGTGCAGCGTGTCGACCTTCACCTTGCCGCCGAGAGTGGCGGTGGCGTAGCTCACCGGCAGCTCGCCGAAGACGTCGGGGCCGCGGCGCTCGAACGCCTTGTGCGGCCGCACCACGATGTCCACCAGCAGATCGCCGGGCGGGCCGCCGCGTGGACCGTGCTCGCCCTCTCCCTGCAGCCGCAACCGCGTGCCGGTGTCGACCCCGGGCGGGATGCGTACCTCGATCCGGCGCCTGGCCTCGCGCCGGCCCCGGCCGCGGCACTCGCCGCACGGGTCGGTGATCACCGTACCCTCGCCGCGGCACTGCGGGCAGGTGCGGGCGACCGTGAAGAAGCCCTGGCTGAACCGCACCTGGCCGCGGCCGCCGCACGCCGAGCAGCTGGCCGGCGCAGCGCCGCCGCGGCTGCCGCTGCCGTCGCACTCCGAGCAGCGCTCGAGGCGCGGGATCTCGAGCGTCCTGTCGAGACCGAAGGCGGCCTCCTCCAGGTCGAGGTGCAGCTCGTAGCGCAGGTCGGCGCCGGCGCGGGTGCGCCGGCGGCCCGAGCGCCGGCCGCCGAACATGTCGCCAAAGCCGAAGCCGAAGAAGTCGCCGAGGATGTCGGAGAAGTCGCCGAACACCTCCGGGTCGAAGCCGGCCGCCCCGCCGCCGACGCCGCGGTGGCCAAAGCGGTCGTAGCGCTGCCGCTTCTGGTCGTCCGACAGCACCGCGTACGCCTCGGCGGCCTCCTTGAAGCGACTCTCGGCGTCGGGATCGTCGGGGTTGCGGTCGGGATGGTAGCGCACCGCCAGCTTGCGGTAGGCCGACTTGATCTCCTTCTGCGAAGCCTCGCGGCTGACGCCCAGGACCTCGTAGTAGTCGCGCGTGGTGGCGGTCATCTGGAGCCGGAGCCCTTACCGCCCTCGACCTGGTCGAGCATCAGGTCGGACAGCTGGCGGGCGATGGTGTTGAGGTCGAACATGGCGGTCTCGAGGTCGGCGCGATCGTCGTTGGCGAGCGCCATCCGCGCCTTGAGGATCTGGTTGCGGATGCGCTTGCGCTCCTCCGGATCGAGCATCTCCTGGAACTGCTCGAACACCCGGTCGTTGGTGTAGATCACGCCCTCGAGCCGGTTCTTGAGCCGCCGGATCTCGCGCCGGTTGTTGTCGGCCTGCGAGAACTTGTCGGCCGCCTCGACCAGCTCGTCGATCTCCTCCTTGCTCAGCCCGCCGGCCGGGCTGATCTGCACGCCCTGCGACTTGTTGGTCGCCAGGTCGCGGGCCGAGACGTTGACGATGCCGTTCGAGTCGATTGCGAAGGTGACCTCGATCTGCGGCACGCCGCGCGGCGACGGCGGTACGCCGACCAGCTCGAAGCGGCCGAGCGACTTGTTCTCGGCAGCGATTTCGCGCTCGCCCTGCAGCGCGTGGATCTCGACCGTGTCCTGGTTGTCGACCACGGTGGTGAAGATCTGCGTGGCCTTGGTCGGAATGGTCGAGTTGCGGTCGATCAGCTTGGTGAACAGGCCGCCGTGGGTCTCGACTCCCAGCGACAGAGGGGTGACGTCGAGCAGCACGATGTCCTTGATGTCGCCGCGCAGGATGCCGCCCTGGATGGCGGCGCCCATCGCCACCACCTCGTCGGGGTTGATCTCCTGGTTGGGCGGTCTGCCGAAAAGCTTCTCGACCGCCTGGGCGACGATCGGGCTGCGCGTCTGACCGCCCACCAGCAGCACCTCGTCGACCTCGTCGGGGCGCAGGCCGGCGCCGTCCAACGCCTCGCGGCACGGCTCCTCGGTGCGCGTCACCAGGTCGGCCACCAAGCGCTCGAACTCGCCACGGGTGAGCGTGCGCGACAGGTGGCGCGGACCGCTCTCGTCGGCCGAGATGAACGGCAGGTTGATCGGCGCCTCGTCGACCGCCGACACCTCGCACTTGGCCCGCTCGGCGGCCTCCTTGAGCCGCTGCAGCGCCATCCGGTCGGTGCGCAGATCGATGCCGGTCTCGCTCTGGAACTCGCCGATCAGCCAGTCCATGATCCGCTGATCGAAGTCCTCGCCGCCGAGGAAGGTGTCGCCGGCGGTCGCTTTGACCTCGAACACGCCCTGCGACAGCTGCAGAACCGAGATGTCGAAGGTGCCGCCGCCCAGGTCGTAGACCGCGATCACCTTGTCCTCCTCCTCGCGGTCGATGCCGTAGGCGAGGGCAGCGGCGGTGGGCTCGTTGATGATCCGGAGCACCTCGAGGCCGGCGATCTTGCCGGCGTCGCGTGTCGCCTGGCGCTGCGAGTCGTTGAAGTGCGCGGGAACGGTGATGATCGCCTCGGTCGCCTCCTCGCCCAGCACCTCCTCGGCGAACGCCTTCATCTCCCTGACGATGAAGGCCGAGATCTCCTCGGGGCTGTACTGCCGGTCGCGGATCTGGATCTTGACGTCGCCGTTGCTGGCCTCGACCAGCGGGAACGGCAGCAGCTCGCGTGCCCGCTGCACCTCGGGATCGCCGTACTTGCGGCCGATCAGCCGCTTGACCGCGAACACCGTGTTCTGGGGGTTGGTGATCGCCTGGCGCTTGGCGATCTGCCCGACCAGCCGATCGCCGTCCTCGGTGAAGGCGACGATCGACGCGGTGGTGCGGCTGCCTTCACGGTTGGACAGCACGCGCGGCGCCGCCACGTCCACCACCGCGATGCAGCTGTTGGTGGTGCCCAGGTCGATACCGAGTATCTTGGCCAACTATCCCTCTCCCAGCCGCCGGCGGGTCACTCTCCCCCGCCCCGGACGGCCTCGTCCGGATCGGCCTCCTCGGCCGGCAGCGCCACCTTGACCATCGCGGGCCGCAGCAGCCGTTCGTGCAGCACGTAGCCCGACTGCAACTCCTCGCTGACCGTCGGCTCGCCCACCTCGGCGTCTTCGTATCGGGCCACCGCCTCGTGCACCGACGGATCGAACGGCTCGCCCACCGCCGGCACCCGGCTGAGACCGTGCTGGCGCAGCAGATCGATGAACTGACGGTGGGTCATCTCGACGCCCAGCTTGAGATCCTCGGCGCTGCCTTCGGCGCTCAGCGCGCGCTCCAGGTTGTCGATCACCGCCAGGAGCTCGCGCACCAGCTCGAAAACCGCGTAGCGCTGCTCCTCGCGACGCTCGCGCGCTACCCGTTTGCGGTAGTTGTCGAAATCGGCCAGGGTGCGAACCGAGCGGTCGCGCAGATCCGCCAGCTCGGCCTGCAGGCGGGCGAACTCGCTGATCGAATCGGCAGCTTCGGAGTCGTCCTCGCCCACCGACTCGAGCCGCTCCTCCTCGCGCTCCACCGCCTCCAGCGCCTCGCGCATCGCCATGTCGAGGTCCTCGGTGTCTTCGGCCTCGATTTCGTACTCCTCGTCGGCGCCGTCGGTGTCGAGCTCCTGCTCGAGTGTTTTCTCGTCCTCCATCGTCGCTCCTGCTCGCTAGTCCACCAGGGTACGCTCGAGCGCCTGACTGAGGCGCTCACCGAGGTAGTTCACCAGCGGGATCACCGCCGGATAGTCCATGCGTGAAGGGCCGAAGATGCCGAGCGCGCCCATCGGCCGGTCGGCCACCCCGTAGCTCGTCGCCACCAGACTGAAGTCCAGGTCCGAGGTCAGGTCGCTGTCGCCGCCGATCACCACCCTTACGCCTCGACCCTCGATCAACCGGTTGAGCAGCTGCACCAGACGCGCCTTGTCGGCGAAGGTGTCGAGCAGCCGCCGGACGCGGTCGACGTCGGCCAGCTCGGGCCTCGCCAGCACGACGTTGGTGCCCTCGACCAGCAGGTCGGGCGCGGCGTCCGCCACCAGCGCCTGCCGCGCCAGCCCGATGGCGTTGGCCAGCAGGCGGTCGACCTGCGCCCGCTCCTCCGACATCATCGCCAGCAGGCGGTCGCGGATCTGGCGCAGCGTCATGCCGGCGAAGCTGTCGGTCAGGTAGTTGGAGATGCGCACCAGCTCCTCGCGCGGCAGCGGCTTGTCGGTCTCGACCACCTTGCTGTCCACCACCCCGGCGGCGGCCACCAGGATGCACAGCACCCGGCGGCCCGACAGCCGCACGAAGCTGATCGCCTTGAGCACGGTCTCGCCCAGCGCCGGCACCACCACGATCCCGATCTGGCTGGTCAGCTCGGACAGCAGATGGGTGGCCGAGTTCATCAGACCGTCGCCGGCGGCGACCTCGGAGGCCAGGCCCTCGTCGATCTGCCGCCGCAGCTCCGCCGGCAGGTTGCGGCTCGGCATCAGCGACTCGATATAGAGATGGTAGCCCGACTCGGTCGGCACCCGGCCGGCCGAGGTGTGCGGCTGCCACAGCAGCCCCTGCTCCTCGAGATCGGCCATGACGTTGCGGATGGTTGCCGCCGACAGCCCGTGCCGGCGCAGCTTCGCCAGCCGGCGCGAGCTGACCGGCTCGCCGGTGCCGAGGAAGACGCTGATCACGTCCTTGAGGATCTCGCGATCGCGCGCCGTCAGCTGCTGGCTGTCGGGAGTGGGTGTCATCGTCGGGCCTCGCGCCGGCCGGTCTGTACGAGCGAATAGGCCTCCACTGGTGAGGCTCGATCGGGCGAGCCCCGGACGGCCGCCCGAGGCGACCGGCCCTGATTCTAACGCAGCCCGGCGCGAGAACGAGAGCGCGCGGCGACGGGCAGCGGCTCGGCGCGGGCGCCGCCGGCCGGTCCGGTGCGGTGCTAAGATGCTTCGGCCGGCGCGCCGCCGGTACAGCCGTGGCCTCCCTCAACTACAGCACGATGCAGATGACGACGAAGATCGTCTATTACGGCCCCGGTCTGTGCGGCAAGACCACCAACCTCCAGCACATCTACGACCACAGCACGCCGCACTCGCGCGGCGAGATGGTGTCGCTCGAGACCCAGGCGGACCGCACGCTGTTCTTCGACCTGCTGCCGCTCGAGGTCGGCACGATCGCCGGCTTCCGCACGCGCATCCAGCTCTACACGGTGCCCGGCCAGGTGTTCTACAACACCACCCGCAAGCTGGTGCTGAAAGGGGCCGACGGCATCGTCTTCGTCGCCGACTCCCAGCGTTCGATGCTCGACGCCAACCTCGAATCGCTGCACAACCTGGAAGCCAACCTGGCAGAGATCGGAATCCTGGTCGACACCGTGCCGATCTTCCTGCAGTTCAACAAGCGGGATCTGTCGGACATCTTCTCGGTCGACGAGATGAACCAGATCCTCAACCGTCGCGACTGGCCGCACATGGAGGCGTCGGCGATCAACGGCGTCGGGGTGTTCGAGACGCTGCGCGGCATCTCCAAGATGGCGCTGCTGTCGCTCAAGAAACAGCTCGAAGCGCCGCGTCTGCGCCAGGCGGCGACGGCCGGGCGGCTATCGACGGCGACCGCGACCGTGCCGCCCCGCCGCGCGCCGGCGGACGCCCAGACGGTGACGGCGCCACCGGCCGACACGCCGTCCGCCACCGCCTTCGAGCCGCCGGCGGCCGGCGGCGGCGGCGGCAACGGCCGTCGCGAGGTGCACCGCAGCCTGCATCTGAGGCTGCCGCGCGGCGAGCTGGAGCGCGCCACCGCGGTGGCTCTCGACCTCCAGATCGAGGACGCCGACCAGCGCATCGTGCACCGGGTGCGCGACTACCGGCTGGCGCTCGACGAGCGCGGCCGCGGCGAGGATGTCGTCGTGCGGCTGCAGATCGCTCTCGACGGCGAGGAGTAGACGGCGGCGCACGGCAGCGGCCGGCGCGACCGTCCCAGCGTAGGGTTCCAGCCGTGCACCGTCACCGCCCGTCGCCGCCACAGCCGCCGGCGCCCCCTCAGTCACCATGAAGTGTCCCTACTGCGGCAAGAAGAAGGACCGCGTGGTCGACTCGCGCGAGGTGCGCGAGGGCGCCACCATCCGCCGCCGGCGGCAGTGTATTTCGTGCGGCCGGCGCTTTACCTCCTACGAGCGCATCGAAGACATCCCCTACATGGTGGTGAAGAACGACGGCAACCGCGAGGAGTTCGACCGCGGCAAGCTGCTCGCCGGGCTGCACAAGGCGTGCGAAAAGCGGCCCGTGCCTTCCAGGCAGCTCGTCGAGATCGTCGACGCCATCGAGCAGAAGCTGCACGAGGGCGAGGACCGCGAGATCTCCACCCGCGAGATCGGCGCCCACGTCATGGAGGCGCTGCGCGACCTGGACCAGGTTGCCTACGTGCGGTTCGCCTCGGTCTATCGCAAGTTCGAGGACATCGACGCCTTCCTGGCCGAACTCAACCAGCTGCTGCGCCACCGCTCCTGATCCGCCGTGAGTGAGCCCGCCTCACAGCCCGCCCCGCCGACGGTGCTGCTGCCCGACATCCTGCCGGTGCTGGCGCTCAAGGACGTCGTCACCTACCCGTTCATCATCCTGCCGCTGTCGGTGGGGCGGGACAAGAGCGTCCAGGCGGTGGATCAGGCGCTGGCCGAGCACCGCATGCTGATGCTGCTCACCCAGAAGGACGCCGAGCTCGACGACCCGCAGGAGGACGATCTGCCGCGCTTCGGCACGGCAGCCAGCATCATGCGGATGCTCAAGCTGCCGGACGGCCGCCTGCGCATCCTGGTGCAGGGGGTGAGCCGCGCCGAGGTCGAGCACTTCAGTCAGACCGAGCCGTTCCTCAAGGCGAAGATCCGCGCTCTCGAGGAGCCCCCGGTAGCGGGCGGCGGATCGCTCGAGGTCGAGGCGCTGATGCGCAGCGTCAAGGAGAACCTCGACCACGCGGTCAACCTGGGCCGCACCATCTCGCCCGAGGTGATGATCATCGCCGCCAACCTCGACGATCCGGGCCGGCTGGCCGACCTCGCAGCCAGCAACCTCGACCTCAAGGTAGCCGAGGCACAGGAGATCCTCGAGACGCTGTCGCCGGTGGGCCGGCTCGAGCGGGTGAGCGAGCTGCTGCTGCGCGAGGTCCAGCTGCTCACCATGCAGCAGGAGATCTCGATGCAGGCGCGCGGCGAGATGGACAAGAGCCAGCGCGAGTTCTTCCTCCGTCAGCAGCTCAGGGCGATCCAGCAGGAGCTCGGCGAGGGCGAAGAGCTGGCCGAGGAGATCGCCGGCTACCGCCGGCAGGTGCGCTCCAAGGCGCTGCCCGAGGAGGCGGTCGAGGAAGTCGAGCGCCAGATCCGGCGTCTCGAGCGCGGCCACCCCGACAGCGCCGAGACCGCTATCACCCGCACCTACCTCGACTGGCTGACCGGCCTGCCGTGGGGCGTCCTGACCGAGGACCAGCTCGACCTCGAGCACGCCCGCAAGGTGCTCGACGAGGACCACTACGACCTCGACAAGGTCAAGCAGCGGATTCTCGAGTACCTGGCGGTGCGCAAGCTGAATCCGCAGAGCAAGGGACCGATCCTGTGCTTCGCCGGCCCGCCGGGGGTCGGCAAGACATCCCTCGGCCGCTCGATCGCGCGCGCCCTCGGCCGGCGTTTCCAGCGGCTGTCGCTCGGCGGCATCCGCGACGAGGCCGAGATCCGGGGGCACCGCCGCACCTACGTCGGAGCCCTGCCCGGCCGGATCATCCAGGGCATCCACCAGGCGCGCTCCAACAACCCGGTGTTCATGCTCGACGAGATCGACAAGATCGGCGCCGACTACCGCGGCGACCCTTCGTCGGCGCTGCTCGAGGTGCTCGACCCCGAGCAGAACTCGCAGTTCCGGGACCACTACCTGGGAGTGGCCTACGACCTGTCGCAGGTGCTGTTCATCACCACCGCCAACCTGCTCGACCCGATCCAGCCGGCGTTCCTCGACCGCATGGAGGTGATCCGGCTGAGCGGCTATACCGCCAGCGAGAAGCTGGAGATCGCGCGCCGTCACCTGATCCCCAAGCAGCTCGCGGAGCACGGGCTCGACCGCCGGCTGTTGCGCTACACGCCGGCCGCCGTTCGCCGGATCATCGCCGATTACACCAAGGAGGCCGGCCTGCGGAACCTCGAGCGCGAGCTGGCGGCGGTGTGCCGCAAGGTGGCGGTGCGGGTGGCGAACGGCGACCGGAGCCCGACCTCGGTAACGGTGGCCAGGGTCGAGCAGCTGCTCGGCCCGGCCCGCCACTACAGCGAGGAGCTGCTGGATCGCGACCGCACCGGCGTCGCCACCGGCCTGGCGTGGACCGCCGCCGGCGGCGACCTGCTGTTCATCGAGGTGCTCGCGGTTCCCGGCAAGGGCAAGCTGGTCCTCACCGGCCAGCTGGGTGAGGTGATGAAGGAGTCGGCCCAGGCGGCGCTCAGCTTCGCCCGCTCGCGCGCCGCGGGCACCGTCGACCCGGAGTTCTTCCAGCAGCACGACCTGCACGTCCACGTGCCGGCGGGCTCGGTGCCCAAGGACGGGCCGTCGGCCGGCATCACCATCGCCACCGCCATCGTGTCGGTGCTCCACGACCGGCCGGTCGACCGGCGGATGGCGATGTCGGGCGAGATCACCCTGCGCGGCGACGTGCTGCCGATCGGCGGCATCAAGGAGAAGGTGCTGGCGGCGCGCAACGCGGGCATCAGGACCGTCGTCCTGCCGCGCCTCAACCGCCGCGACGTCGCCGAGCTGGCGCCCGAGCTGCGCAGCGGTCTCGAGGTGCACTTCGTGGAGCACATGGACGAGGTGCTGGGAGTCGCGCTGCCGGGCCTGGCCGGCCGCCGCCAGTGACCGGCGAAGACCGGCTGATCGACTGGCTCCGCCGGCGTCTGCGGCGGAGCGGCGCGGATCTGCTCGGCGACGACGCCGCGGTGCTGCCGGCGCCGCTGCCCGAGGTGGTCACCGTGGATCAGCAGATCGCCGGCGTCCACTTCCCGCCCGACCTCGATCCGGCGGCGGTGGCGCGCCGTCTGGTGGCGGTCGCGCTCTCCGACCTGGCAGCGATGGGGGCGCAGCCGGGGTACGCCTTTCTCGCGCTCGGCCTGCCGCCCGGCAGCGATCCCCGCCGCCTGTTCGCCGCCCTGGTTGCCGCCTGCCAGGCCGCCGGGCTGACCCTGGCCGGCGGCGACGTGGCGCGCAGCGACCGGTTGACCGCGGCGCTCACCCTGACCGGCGTACGGTACCCGGGCGGCCGCCTGGTGCGGCGCGGCGACGCCCGTTGCGGCGACCGGCTGTGGGCCGGTGGCACCCTCGGCGAGTCGGCCGTGGGACGGCGGCTGGTCGAGCGCGGCGCCCGGCTGCGCGGCGGCGGAGCCACCCTGCCGCCGGAGTTCCGCTCGCCGAGCTCGCAGCGGCGGGTCGCCGCCCGCGCGGTGCGGCGGCACCTGGCCCCCCGGGCCCAGATCGAGCTCGGCCGCTGGCTCGCGGGACGCCGCCGCGCCGCCGCCATCGACGTCTCCGACGGCCTGGCTCTCGATCTCGCGCGGCTGTGCCGCGAAGGCGGCGTCGGCGCGCGCCTCGACGCGGCGCGCATCCCGCTGGCTGGCGGCATCGAACCGCTGGCCCGCAGGCTGGGCGCCGAGCCGCTGCAGCTGGCGCTGAGCGGGGGCGAAGACTACGTGCTGCTGTTCGCGCTGCCGCCGGGGGTGCGGCCGCCACACCATCTCGGCGCGCGGCGCATCGGCGAGATCACACGCCGCGACCTGGTGCTCGCCGACCGAGGTGGCTCACACCCGCTGCCCGCCGCCGGCTGGGACCATCTCGCGAAGCGCTAGCCCGAGCTTCGATGCGTTGGCCCTACAAGCCCCTCACCGGGCTCCGCCAGGGACCCTTGAGCGCTTTCACCAACGCATTCACCTGTTTGGCCAGCCTCGCCTGCTGGCGCTCGAGAGCGCGCAACCGCACCGCCATCGCCTTGTCGCCGCCGGCAGTCTTCTTGCCGCTGCCCTTGCGGCGGCCGCGCCGGGACTCCTTGCGCAGCTGCTCAAACACCGGCACCGCCTCCGGCAGGTAGCGACGCTTGCGGCCGGTGCCGCGCGACGGGATGCGATCACCGTACAGCTTCACGTAGCGCAGCAGCGTGGGGTAGGAGATGCCCGTACGCCGGCCGATCTCGGACAGCGACAGTAGACCCTCGGGCGTGCCGCCGCGCGGCTTGCGCGTCTTGCGGCTGGCGGCGGCCGCCGTGCCGGCCTTGCGCGGCCGGCCTCGTTTCTTGAGGTTCTCCTTCTTGATCTGCTGGAACACCGGCAGCGCCTTTGCCGGATACCGCTGCTTGCGCCCGCTGCCGACCGACGGGATGCGGCTCTGATACTCCTTCTTGTAGCGCTGCAAGGTCGGCATCGAGATGCCGGTGCGCTTGGAGACCTCGGTGAGGGTCAGCAGCTCGCTCGCCGCCGTCCGCTTCGCCGCCCGCGGCTTGCGGGTCGCGCGCTTCTTGCTCGCTGTCTTGCGCTTCTTCGCGCCGCTCTTGGCAGGAGCTCGCTTCTTCGACGTCCGCTTCGCGGTCGACTTCTTTGACGCACTCGACGACTTCCGCGCGCGCTTGCGCGCAGCCTTGGCTTTAGCCATCTGAAAGGCCTCCTCCGTGATTTCTAAATGTCACTGATATTCCGGACCCGAGCTGGATTATCAAGTAGAACTGTTTGCCTGTCAACCGCAGCTTCATCTTGGTATTGCCGCCGCCGCTCGAGCGGCAGGGCACCGCCGGCGAACGACGGTCGCCGGCGCGTGACCTCGCAGCGGCCGCTTCCGGGCGGCTGGCCGCCGGGGTTGACTCCGCCAAAGTCTCGATGTATCCTTCCATCCGGATGGACGGAAGAAGCAACTCCCGGCGGCCCCTCTTCGACTATCTGGCGGAGCTCAACGACGCGATCCGCTGCCGCCTTCTGCTGGCGCTCGAAGGCGAGGAGCTGACGGTCTCGGAGCTCTGCCAGGTGCTGCAGCTGCCGCAATCGACCGCCAGCCGCCACCTCGCCACGCTGGCGGCCGGCGGCTGGATCACCTATCGCAAGGAAGGCACGGCCAGAAGGTACCGCGCGCTCATCGACGAGCTGCCGGCCGCCGCCCGTGAGCTCTGGTTGGTGCTGCGTCAGGAGGTGTCCGCCGGCCGTGCCGCGGCGCACGATCGGCGACGGCTGCGTGACGTCGTGGCACGCCGCCGCAGCCGTTCGCAGGAGTTCTTCTCCACCGCCGCCGAGCGCTGGTCCGAGCTGCGCCGCGAGCTGTTCGGCCAGCGGTTCGAAGCCGCGGCGCTGACCGGCTTGCTGAACCCCGACTGGACGGTGGCGGACCTCGGCTGCGGCAGCGGCGAGCTGAGCCTGCTGCTGGCCGGCGGCGCCGGACGGGTGATCGCGGTCGACGACTCGGAGGCCATGCTGCAAGCGGCCCGCGGCCGGATCAACGGCCAGCGCAACATCGAGCTTCGGCACGGCCGGTTGGAGGCCCTGCCGATAGCGGACGGCGAGCTCGACGCGGCGACGCTGGTGCTGGTGCTGCACCACCTGCCGGAGCCGGGCGCCGCGATCGTCGAGGCGGCGCGCACCCTCAAGCCGGGTGGACGGCTGCTGATCGTGGACATGCTGCCGCACGAGCGCGACGAGTACCAGGACGACATGGGACACGTCTGGCTGGGCTTCGAGCCCGACCAGATCAACGCCTGGCTGCGCGACGCCGGCCTGCGGCGACCGCGCCTGCGGTCGCTGCCCACCGATCCGGCCGCCAAGGGCCCGGCGCTGTTCGCCGCCGTCGGCGACCGCGCCGCCGGCCGCGGCGGCCGAGCGCCGAAAGCCAGGAGCAAGAAACGATAGCAACCCCCCTGCCCGCGAGGCGGAAAGGAGAGACTGACCGATGAGCGTAGTCACCGAAGACCCCAGGACCGCGACCGAACGTCTGCCGTTCAAGGTGGCCGACCTCGGCCTGCACGCCGCCGGCCGTGAGGAGATCCGTCTGGCCGAGCACGAGATGCCCGGACTGATGGCGCTGCGCGCCAACTACCGCGACGCACGACCGCTGGAGGGCGCCAAGATCATGGGCTCGCTGCACATGACGGTGCAGACTGCGGTGCTGATCGAGACCCTGGCCGAGCTCGGCGCCGACGTGCGCTGGTGCTCGTGCAACATCTTCTCCACCCAGGACCACGCCGCCGCGGCGGTGGCGGTGGGCCGGCCCGAGAGCGGCGGCACGGCGGAGGAGCCGCGCGGCATCCCGGTGTTCGCCTGGAAGGGCGAGACCCTCGAAGAGTACTGGTGGTGCACCAGGGAGGCGCTGGTCTGGCCGGACGGCTCCGGACCCGACCTGATCGTCGACGACGGCGGCGACGCCACCCTGCTGGTGCACAAGGCGTTCGAGTTCGAGCGCGCCGGCGAGGTGCCGGCGTTCGACGAGGCCACCGAGCCCGAGGAGTGGGCGGTGATCCTCGACACCATCCGGCAGGAGCTGGTGGCGCATCCCGGCCGCTGGACGGCGGTAGCCGAGACCGTCCAGGGGGTCTCCGAGGAGACCACCACGGGCGTCCACCGCCTCTACCAGATGCAGAACGACGGCACGCTGCTGTTCCCGGCGATCAACGTCAACGACTCGGTGACCAAGTCCAAGTTCGACAACATCTACGGCTGCCGCCACTCGGTGGTGGACGGCCTGAACCGCGCCACCGACGTCATGCTGGGCGGCAAGGTGGCCGTGGTGTGCGGCTTCGGCGAGGTCGGCAAGGGCTGCGCCCAGGCGCTACGCGGCCAGGGCTGCCGCGTGATCGTCACCGAGATCGACCCGATCTGCGCCCTGCAGGCGGCGATGGAGGGCTACCAGGTCACCACCCTCGAGGAGGTGGTGGAGACCGCCGACATCTTCATCACCACCACCGGCAACAAGCAGATCATCACCGCCGACCACATGGCGCGGATGAAGGACAAGGCGATCGTCGGCAACATCGGCCACTTCGACAACGAGATCGATCTGGCCGGTCTCAAGAAGGTGCCCGGCATCCGCAAGGTCAACATCAAGCCGCAGTACGACGAGTGGGTGTTCGCCGACGGCCACGGCGTGCTGCTGCTGGCCGAGGGCCGGCTGCTCAACCTCGGCTGCGCCACCGGTCACCCGAGCTTCGTGATGTCGGCATCGTTCACCAATCAGGTGCTGGCGCAGATGGAGCTGTGGGCCAACCGCGGCAGCCTCGAGCGCAAGGTGATGATGCTGCCCAAGCGGCTCGACGAGGAGGTCGCGCGCCTGCACCTCGACCAGCTCGGCGTCAAGCTGACGCGGCTGACGCCCGAGCAGGCCGAGTACATCGGCGTCGAGGTCGACGGCCCGTACAAGCCCGACTACTACCGCTACTAGTCCCGCCTTCCCGGGTCGCGGCGCGCCGCGGCCCGTTCTCGATAACGACCGGCCGGCGTCCCCAGGGGGCGCCGGCCGTTTCGTTTCGGCCGCCGCCGGATAGACTCGCGAGCGCCGCCCTGCCCACGCGATGAGCCATCCGGTGTCGAGCTCCCGCAGCTTCAGGCTGCACTACGTCCTGCCCACCCTGCTGCTGCTGGCGGCCGCCGTGCTGCCGCTGGTGGGCGGCTGGCGCACCCTCTACCTGCGGGACGTCGCCAACGCCCACCTGGAGATGAAGTGGGTGCAGGCGGAGGCCATGGCCGAGGGCCGGATACCGCGCATCGACCCGTACCGCGCCGGCGGCCAGCCGCATCTCGGCAACCCCAACACGGTGCCGCTGTACCCCGACAACCTGCTGTACCTGGTGGCGCCGCTGTTCTGGGCGTTCAACGCCCACTTCTGGATCCATCTGCTGCTGGCGCCGTTCGCCTTCTACGCCCTGGCGCGCGCCTGGGGGCTGGGGCGCGAGGCGTCTTGGGCGGCCGGAGCGATCTGGGCGACCAGCGGCTACTACCTGTCCAACCTCAACCTGTACAACCTCGTCGGCGGCGTCACGCTGGCGCCGGCGCTCGTCGCCGCCGGCCTGGTGCTGGCGCGGCGGCCGACCGCCGGCCGCTTCGCCGCCACCGCCGCGCTGTGGGCCCTGGTGCTGCTCGCTGGCGATCCGATGACGGCGGCGCTCACCGGTCTGCTGACCGCCAGCGCGGTCCTGGTGCGCCACGGCTGGCGGCCGCTGGTCGGCTGGCCGTTGGTGCTGGCGATCGCCGGCGGCACCCTGCTGGCCGCTCCCCAGCTGGTCGAATTCCAGCGTATCCTGGCGCTGTCGTTCCGCGGCCATTGGGGCTACTCCGCGACCGCCGCGATGGCCGCCAGCTGGAACCCGGCGACCGTCGCGGACTGGCTGATCCCGTTCGCCTTCGGCCGACCCGATCTCGGCTTCTGGGGACACAGCTTCTTCCAGGGCAGCCTGCCGCTCTACTTCTCGCTCTACCCGGGGCTGCTGGCCCTGGCGCTGGCGGCGGCCAGCGGACGGCCGCGCGGCCGCGCCGCGCTGTGGTCGTGGGCGCTCGTCGCCGGCGGCCTGTTCTTCGCCCTCGGCAGCTTCAACCCGCTGGTCCGCTGGCTGGCCGGAGCGCTGCCGGCCAACCCGCTGCGCCTGCCGACCAAGCTGTGGCTGGCGGTGGCGATCGGCGCCGCCCTGCTGTGCGGCCTGGGCTTCGAGCGGCTGCTCGAGGGGCGCCGCACCCTCGGCCGGCGGCTGCTGCCGGCCGCGGCGGTGGGCTTCCTGGTGGCGGCGGTGGCCGTGTGGCTGGCCGCACGGCCGCTCGGCGGCTGGCTGAGCGGCGTGATCTCGCTGCCCGACCCCAACCGGCTGGCGGGACCGATCCTCGGCCGCTGGATCGTCTGGTGCGGGCTGTCGGCGCTGCTGGCGGTGGTGCTGGCGCGCGTCGCCCGCCTCGGCAGCCGCCGGCCGCGGGTGACCGGCGCCGTGCTGCTCGGGCTGCACGTCGCGGTTCAGCTGCTGGCCCTGCGTCCGCTCCTGGCCAGCGACGAGGCCGCCTTCTACCGCGCCCGCCCGCCGCTCGCCGACCGGCTGAAAGCCGGCTCGCGAGTGGTCCACGGCGCTCACGACGGCCTGTTCGGCCCGGCCCAGATCCCGGTCGGCAGCTACCCGGACACCCGCCTGCTGTGGCGCCAGCGCCAGATGCACCGCGAGCTGTTCCCCGGTACCGGCATGCGGCTCGGGCTGCGTTACGACTTCAACATCTCGCCCGAGGGGCTCGACGCCTTCCTCACCCGCGTCACCGCACAGACCTTCGAGCGGCTCGACGACCGGGCGCGGGTGCGGCTGCTGGCGGCCTCCGGGGTGGACTACCTGCTGCTGCCGCGCGACCTCGCGAGCGACGCGCGCGACGGCGTCGAGGAGCTGTACCGCCAGCCGTCCGTGCAGGGCGAGCTGGTGGTCTACCGCGTGTTGGGTCGGGCGGATCCGGTCCAGTTCGTCGGCCGCGTGGTCGGCTCGAACAGCCTCAACCAGGGGCTCGAGCGGCTGCTCGACCCGGCGTTCGATCCTCGTACCATGGCGGTGCTGGCAGGGACCCTGGCACCGCTCGAGGGCCCCGGCGGCCGCGCCGAGGTGGTGAGCGAGAGCGCCGAGGAGCTGGTCGTGCGGGTGGCGGCGGAGAGCGCCGGTGCGCTGGTCGTGCAGCGCGCCTTCCAGCCGCTCTACCGCGCCACGGTCGACGGCCGGCCGGCGCCGCTGGTCGCCGCCAACCTCCACCGGCTGGGCCTCGAGCTGCCGGCCGGCGACCACCAGGTGCGCATCCGGCTGGACCCGGCACCGGTGCGGCGCGGCCTGTGGCTGGCGCTCGCAGGTCTGCTCGCCCTGGCCGCCGGCGCTGCGCTGCTCCACCGCCGCGCCGGGCCCGCCCCCGGGCGACCCTGAGCGCGCTTCCGCTACACTCCGCCCGGCCGCCGTGGACCCAGCGCCCGCCATCCCTCGAGCCGCCGCGCGCTGGCGCCTGGCCGTCGCTGCCGTGGTGCTGACCGCCGTGCCGGCGGCGGTCGCTCCCTACCCGCCGATCACCGACCTGCCGCAGCAGCTGGCGCAGATCCCGCTGCTGGGCGACGCTCTGGACGGCGCGCGGCCCGAGCTCACGACGCGCTGGCTGGCACCCAACAAGCTCTCCTATCCACTGCTCGGCGCCGCCTGGGCGGCGCTGCCGCCGCGCCCGGCGGCGCGGCTGGCGGCGGCGCTGGTGGCGGCGGCATGGGTGCTGTCGCTCCACTGGTTGGCGGCGCGGCGCGGGCGCTCGGCCGCCGCCGCCACCCTGGCCGGCGTGCTGACCTTCAACCACGCCTTCTACCTGGGCCTGTTCAACTTCGTGGTGGGGCTGGCGGCCTTCGCTTTCTGGTTCGTCGAGCTGGCGGCCGACCCGGAGCCGGCCGGGGGCCGGCGGCCGGCGTGGCGCACCGCCCTGGGCACCGCCGCCGGCTCGCTGGCGCTCTACTTCGCGCACGCGCTGTGGCTGGCCGCCGGGCTGGTGTGGCTGGCCGCGGCCTGGCTGATCCGTCGCCCGCCGCCGGGCCGGCTGGCGGCGCACGCCGTGGGCCTGGTGCCGGCGCTCGCGCTGGTGGCCGCGTGGTACCCCTCGCTCGGCGGCGAAGGCTGGCGCTCGATCAGCTCCTACGGCCCGGCGAGCCTGTCGCGGCTGTCGCCGGCCACGCTCACCAACTGGACCCTGGGCGGCATCACCGGCTGGCTCGAGCCGGTGGCGATGCTGGCGGTCCTAACCTGGCTGGCGGTGGCGCTCTGGCAGCACCGCGGACGGCTGCGGCAGGCGGTGGACCTCGAGCTGGTGGCCGCCGCGGTGCTGTTCCTGCTGGCCGCCCTGACCCTGCCCGACAAGGTCGACCGCACCCTGCGCTTCGCCTCGCGCTGGATGCCGGTGGGCTGGGCGCTGCTGGTGGTGGCGCTGCCGCCGCCGGCAGTACGCGGGCCGCTGCGGCGCGCCGGCGCCCTCGCCGTCCTCGCCCTGTTCTGCCTCACCACCGCCGTCACCTGGCGGGCGTACGGCCGCCAGGAGCTCGCCGGTCTCGACGCCTCGCTGGCCGCCCTGCCGACGGGCTCTGCGGTGCTGGGGCTCGACTACGTGCGGCACAGCCCGCGCTTCAAGCAGCCGGCGTACATGCACCTGCCGGCCTACGCCCAGCTGCTCGGCGGCAGCCGGCTGGGGTTCTCGTTCACCAGCCTGGCCAGCTCGCTGGTGGTGCGCCGCGATCTGGCCCGGCCCGACCCGTGGACCCCCGGGCTGGAGTGGGCGCCGCAGCTGCTGCGCGACACCGACCTCGACCACTTCGACTACCTGTTGCTGCACGCTCCGGCGCCGCTCGCCGCCGGCCTGATGGAGCAGGAGAGCCGGCTCGAGCCGGTGACCGGCGAAGCGCCCTGGCGGCTGTTCCACATCGCCGACCGTGCGGGGCGGGCGCCGGAGCCGGCGGCCGAGCGGTGAGGCCGCCGGCGTGAAGCCGTCGTTCGCGGCGCGCGGCCTGGCGGCCGCCCTGGCGGTGGTGCTGGCCTGCCGCTTCCTGCTGCTGTTCCGGCTCAACCTCAACTGGGACGAGTTCCACTACCTGTCGTTCGTCTACGACTACCTGCGCGGCGCGCCGCTGGCCGTCCGCCAGACCTTGCACGTCCACCTGTTCGCGTGGCTGCCGGCCGTGCTGCCCGAGCGCGAGGTGGCCCAGCTGGTGGCCGCTCGGCTGGTGCTGTTCGCCCTGTCGCTGGCCGCCAGCTGGCTGCTGTACAGGGCCGGCCGCCGGCTCCTGTCGCGGCCCGCGGCGCTGTTCGCGCTGCTCTGCTACCACGCCACCGCCGAGGTCGTGCTGCACGGTGCCAGCTTCCGACCCGACCCGCTGGCCGGTCTGCTGGTGGCCGGCGCCGCCGCCGGCGCCGTCCTGCTCGGCGGCGCCGCGGCGCCGCTGGTGGCCGGTGCCGTGTGCGGGTTGTCGTTGACCTTGACGCTCAAGACGCTGTTCTTCCTGCCGACGGTGGCGGTGCTGCTGTTGACGGCGCCGGACCGGCCGTGGCGTCCGCGCCGCGCCGCCCGCGACCTCGCCCTCTACGCGCTGGCGCTCACCGGCGTGGCGGCCGCGCTGACCGCGCTCCACCGGCTGGCGATCCAACCGCACGCGGCCGCCGGCGCGGAGAGCGTGGGTCTGGGCCGGCTGGCAGGCTCCCTGCTGTGGACCGGCCACTGGTTTCCGGGCCGGTTCTACCTCGTTCGCAGCCTGGCCGACAGCGCTCTCGTGTGGCTGCTGGTGGCGGGGGGCGTGGCGGCCGCGCTCGCCGGGCTGCGGCAGGGCGAGCACCGCCGGCGGTCGCTCGCCATGCTGGCTCTGGTCGCGCCGCTGGCCACCCTGGTCTTCTACCGCAACGCCTTTCCGTACTTCTACGCCCTGCTGCTGGTGCCGGCGGTGCTGGCGTGCGGCTTCGCCTGGGACCGGCTGGGCGAGCTGCTGCCGGCCGGCCGTGCCCGCCGCGCGGCGCTCGCTGCCCTCGCCGCCGGGGTGCTCGGCACCGGCCTGGCGCACGCCCTGCGCAACGGCCACGACCAGCTCTCCCACCAGCGCCAGCTGCTGGCGGTGGTCCACCGCATGTTCCCCGAGCCGGTGCCGTACATCGACCGCTGCTCGATGGTGCCCAGCTTCCCCAAGGTGGGCTTCTTCATGAGCAGCTGGGGCATGGACCACTACCTGCGCGCCGGCGAGCCGCTGCTGAGCCGCATCGTGCGCCAGCGGCAACCGGTGTTCGTACTCGCCAACTCCGACAACCTCAACCTGCTGCTGCCCGAGGAGGCGGCGGCGCGGCTGCGCTTCCCGCTGCTGGCCGCCGATCGCCGGACCCTCCGCCAGAGCTACGTCCACCACTGGGGTGCCCTTTTCGTCGCCGGCCGGCGGCTCGAGCTCGACGGCGGCGAGCCGGTCGAGGTCGAGCTCGCGGTGGCCGGTCCCTACACCCTCGAGGCGGCGGCGCCGGTGCGGCTGGACGGCCGGCGGCTGGCTCCCGGCGAGACGGTGACGCTGGCCGCCGGCCGGCACACGGTGACCGCCGAGCAGGACGGCCCGGTGGTGCTGCGCTGGGGCGAGCGGCTCTACCGGCCGCCGTTCCCGCCGCCACCCCGGCCGATCTTCGAGCCGCTCTGACCGCGGGCGGTATACTCGCCGCCACCCCCGCCCCACCGCTATCCGATGTCGAGGGCTCGACGGCCCGACGGCCGTCCGGGTCCAGGAGGAGAAACACGATGAAGACTCCCGCCGCCGCACTCGTCACCACCTGCCTGCTCGCCTCTCTGCCGGCACCGGCGGTCGCGGCCGCCACGCCGTGCGCCGGCGGGATGGCGGGCCCCTACGCCTGCAGCGGCGTCGATCTGCTGGCCGAGCTGCCCCTGACCGCGATGGGCGGCGGTGCCGGTAACGACATCTGGGGCTGGACCGACCCGCTGACCGGCATCGAGTACGCGCTGATGGGCCGCTCGAACGGCACCGCCTTCGTCGACCTGAGCGATCCCGAGAACCCGGTGTACGTCGGCAACCTGCCGACCCAGACCTCCGCCTCGAGCTGGCGCGACATCAAGGTCTACGCCGACCACGCCTACGTCGTGGCCGACAGCGCCGGCAGCCACGGCATGCAGGTGTTCGATCTGACGCGGCTGCGCGCGGTGACCACTCCGCCGGTGACCTTCACGCCCGACGCGGTCTACACCGGCTTCGGCTCGGCCCACAACCTGGCCATCGACGAGACCTCCGGCTTCGCCTACGCGGTCGACAGCGGCACCTGCGCCAACGGCCTGCACATGATCGACCTGTCGGTTCCGGCCAGCCCGACGTTCGCCGGCTGCCACAGCGCCGACGGCTCGATCCACGACGCCCAGTGCGTCACCTACGCCGGCCCCGATCCCGACCATCAGGGCAAGGAGGTCTGCGTCACGGCGACGCTCACCGGCGACACCATGGATCTCATCGACGTGACCAACAAGAGCGCCACAGTCACGCTGTCCAAGAACGGGTACCCCGGGGCGATCACGCCTCACCAGGGCTGGTTTACCGAGGACCACCGCTACGTGCTGTTCGGCGACGAGAGCGACGAGTCTTCGCTCGGCTGGAACACCACCACCAGCGTCTTCGACGTCAGCGACCTCGACAACCCGGTGCTGACCGGCCAGCACACCGGTCCGCTGCCGGCGATCGACCACAACCAGTACGTGCGCGGCAACCACACCTACCAAGCCAACTACACCATCGGCTTGAGGGTGCTGGAGCTGACCGACCCGGCCAACGGCACGCTGACCGAGGTGGCCTGGTTCGACACCCGCCCCGAGAGCGACGGTGTCGCGTTCCAGGGCGCCTGGAGCGTCTACCCGTTCTTCGCCAGCTGCTCGGTGGTGGTGAGTGACATCCAGCGCGGGCTGTTCGTGCTCTCCCCGGCGGTGCTGTGCGACTGCGGCAACGGCGTGCGCGAGGGCAGCGAGGAGTGCGACGGCTCCGACTTCGGCGGCGTCGGCTGCGGCGACTTCGGCTGCACCGGCGGCGGCCTAACCTGCACCCCGAGCTGCACCATCGACACCTCGAGCTGCACCGGCTGCGGCCCGTGCGACATGGACGGCCTGTGCGAGGCCGGCGAGGACTGCAACTCGTGTCCCACCGACTGCGTCTCGGGCTCGACCTCGGGCGCGGTGTGCGGCAACGGCATCTGCGAGACCGCCGACGGCGAGGACTGCGTGAGCTGCGCCGCCGACTGCAACGGCAAGCAGAAGGGCCGCGCCGACCGCCAGTACTGCTGCGGCGACGGCGACGGCACCAACCCGGTGGGCTGCGCCGACGCGCGCTGCACCGCGGACGGCAACTCGTGCAGCGACCA
>JBFGNS010000030.1:0-32061 GCA_041574955.1 Thermoanaerobaculia bacterium
CGCCGCAGCTCCACCAGGTCGTCGCCGTGGACCTCGATCTCGATCGGGGTGCGGAAGCTGAACAGCACCGGCCGGGTGACGCGAGCGCCGAGGTCGGGGATGGCGGCGAACCGCTGGCGCAACCGCGCGATCACCTCCGCCTCGGTGCGCGGATCGGCCTTCTCCAGCAGCACCTTGAAGCGCGCCGTGTGTTCGCCCTCGTCGGAGCGGTTGGAGTAGGCGGCGTCGTAGCCGACGGTCAGCAGCAGCGACCGGATCCACTGCCGCTCGGCGAGGATCGCCTGCTCCACCGGCGACACCACCTCGACCGTCTCCTCGAGCGGCGTCCCCACCGGCAGCGCCACCTCGACGGTGAACTCGCCCTGGTGCACCTCGGGCAGCAGCTCGGTGTCCAGCCTGATGAGCCCCCAGACGGTCAGCGCCAGGCAGCCGGCGACCGCCAGCAGCACGCTCGCCGGCCTGCCCAGCGCCCAGCCCAGGCTGGCCGGATAGCCGGCGCCGAGCCGTGCCAGCCCGGCCTGGGTCCAGCGTAGCGGCCAGTGGGCGACGGCGCCGAGCACCCTGCCGGCGGCCGGCATCAGCAGGCGCCGGCCGAGCCACAGTGCGCCGGCGAACAGGCCCAGCAGAAGCTTCCCCACCAGCTCGAGCAGGCTGCCGACGACGAAGCGCAGCGTCAGGTAGAGCGCGACCGCCGGGTAGGCGGCGCGCCGCAGCCACCTCTTGGCCGGGCCGGCCGCCGCGTTGCCGGCCCGGAACCGCCGCCAGTCGCCGACCAGCGCCTGCCAGCTCGCGAACCGGCGCCAGCTCGGCAGCCGCCGCGCCTCGGCCTCCTCGGTCCAGCTCAGGCCTCGGCGGCTGGCCAGCATCGGGATCAGGAACAGCGCCACCGCCAGCGAGGCGATCAGCGACACCACCACCGCCAGTCCGAGATCGCCGAACGCCTGCCCGGCAACGCCCTCGACGAAGACCATCGGGAAGAACACCGCGATGGTGGTCAGCGTCGAGGCCACCACCGCGCCGCGCACCTCGCCGGTGCCGCGCACCGCCGCGTGCTCCACGTCGTCGCCCTCCTCACGGCAGCGGAAGATCGACTCGAGCACCACGATCGAGGAGTCGACCAGCATGCCGATGCCGAGCGCCAGGCCGCCGAGCGACATGATGTTGAGGCTGATGCCCAGCAGGTTGAGCGGCGCGAAGGTCACCAGCAGCGAGATCGGGATGCTGACCGCGATGATCGAGGTGGTGCGCAGGTCCTGCAGGAACAGGAACAGCACCAGCACCGCCAGCAACCCGCCGAGGATCGCGGTGTTGCGCACCTCGCGGATGCTGCTCTCGATGAACAGCGAGCGGTCGGCCACCAGCCTCAGCTCGGCGCCCTCGTTGACAAACGCCTGCTCCACCAGCCCCGCCGGCCCCGGTCGCCCGCGCCCGCCTGCCGGCTCGTCCGCCGGCTCCTTCTCGCCCGCCTGACGGCGCCGGGCCGCCTCGAAGTCGAACTCGCCGAGCGCCGACTTGACCCGCTTGGCGAGCGCCACGATGTTGGCGTCGGCCTCCTTGAAGATGTCGACCTGGACGCTCTCGTTCGAGTTGGTGCGGGTCAGGATCTCGCGCTCCTTGTGCGCCCGCACCACCCGCCCGAGCGAGCTCACCCTGACGTCGCGCCCGTCGATGCGCGCCACCACCGTGTCGGCGATCTGCTCCAGGTTCTCGTACTCGTTGAGGGTGCGCACCATGTACTCGGTGCGTCCCTCGGTGAGGGTGCCGCCGGCCAGGTTGATGTTCTCCTGCGCCAGCCGCTCGATCACGGCGCGGATCGACAGGCCGCTGCGCCGCAGCGCCTGCTCGTCGAGCAGAACGTGGATCTCCTCCTCGAGGCCACCGCGCACCCGCACCGCCGCCACACCCTTGACCGGCTCGAGCGCCCGCTTGATCTGCAGCTCGGCGATGCGGCGCAGCCGCCGCAGCCCTTCGGCGCCGGAGAACCGGTCGCCACTGCCGGACAGGCTGAGCTCCATCACCGGATCGAGCGACGGGTCGAAGCGCAGGATCAGCGGCCGCTCGGCCTGCTCCGGCAGCAAGATGAGGTCGAGCTTCTCGAGCGAGTCCTGGATGGCCTGCGACATCGGCGTGTCCCAGCTGAACTCGAGCACCACGTCGCTGACCCCGGCGCGGCTGATGCTCGACACCCGCCTGAGACCGCCAACCACCCCCAGTGCCTCCTCCACCGGCCGGCTGACGTCGTTCTCCACCTCCTCGGGGGCAGCGCCCGGGTACTCGGTGCGCACGGTGATCGTCGGGTAGGAGATCTCCGGCATCAGGGTGACCGGCAGCCGCCCGTACGAGAAGTAGCCGAACACCACCGCGGCCACGAAGACCATGGTGATGGCCACCGGCCGGCGCGTCATGAAGCTCGACAGGCCGGCCGCCGCTGGCTCGCGAGCGCTCACTCGGCCGCCGCCGGCGCCCCGCTTCCGATGACGCGCACCAGCGAGCCGTCCTTGAGCCCGGCCTGACCGGCGACCACCACGCGGTCGCCGGCCGCCAGCTTGCCGGCCGGCTCGATGTGGTCGCGGTCCTGCAGCCGCGCTTCGACCAGCAGACGCTCGACCCGGTCGTCGCCGGCCATGCGGAAGACGAAGATCTGCTCGGCGTCGTAGATCAACGCCTTCTTGGGCACCAGCACCGCGTCGGGGTTGACCTCGGTGACCAGCTCCACCGAGACGTACATCCCCGGCAACAGCGCCGCTCCGCGGGGAATCGCCACGGTGGTCTTGACCGTGCCGCTCTTGGGGTCGACGCGCGGCGCCACCCGCGCCACCGTACCGCGCCGCTCGACGCGGCGGTCGCCTTCGGCGTACAGCCGCGCCTGGAGACCGGGCTCGACCCGCCACAAGTCCTTCTCCGGCACGTAGACGCGCGCCACGATGGAGTCGAAGTCGACGATCTCGAACAGCGGCTGGTTGGGGGTCACCTGGTCGCCGACACTGACGTGGCGAGCGGTAACGGTCCCCGAGATCGGCGCCCGCACCTCGGTGTAGCCGAGCTCGCGTTGGGCGTCCGCCAGCGCCAGCTCGAGCTGCTCCAGCTCGTAGGTGGCCTCGCTGAAAGCCTGCTCGCTGATCAGCTGCTGCTCGTACAGCCGGGTCTGGCGCTCGTACTCGCGGCGGGCCTTGGCGAGCTGGCCCTCGGTGCGGGCGAGCTGGGTGCGCAGCTCGTCGTTGGCGAGCCGCAGCAGCACCCGGCCGCGCCCCACCTCGTCACCCTCTTCCGCCATCAGGTGGACGACGGGCAGCTGGCGTGAGGCCTGTGACACCACCACCACCTCGTTCTCGGCCTCGAGGTTGGTGGAGAAACGCAGCGCGGTCTCGATCGGTCCACGCTCGAGGGTCACCAGCTCCACCGGCACGGCCTCCTCCCGGTCGCCATCCTCGTCGTCCCCGTCCGATGCCTCCTTTCCGTCGCCATCGGCGGCTTCCGCCTCCGTCCCGTCGGCGGAAGAGTCATCGGAGGCGCCGGAGCCGGCGCAGGCGAAGGTGCCGCCGGCCAGCAGAACGGCCAGCACGGCGAGCAGCAGCAGTTTGCGAAGACCTGTAGGCATCTCTTCTTCCTGTGAGTCGGGGTCCGGCGGTACGGCGGCGGGGTGGCGGCCGGTGGAAACGGCCGCATGCTCTCCCGCTCGAGTCGCGCGAGAGGCGGCCACGACTGCCCGATTGTACGGCACCGGCAGCGCTTTGTTGCGCTGCCCGCCCGGCCGGTCCGAAGCGGCGGGCTGGGGATCGCGGCGGCGGCGCGGAGCCCCTCATAGCGCTTCTCCCCCCGCTTCTGGTAAAGAGGTTACGTGAACTCTGCAGGAAACGGCATCGGTCCGTTCCGAGCACTCGGGCTGCTCGCCGCCGCCTGCCTCGCACCGGCGGCAGCAGCGGGGCAGGGTCTCGAGCTCGCCGCGGAGCTCGTAGCCAACGGCCTGATCAGGCCGGTTGCCCTGGTCGCGCCCGACGACGGCTCGGGCAGGCTGCTGGTGGCCGAGCAGACGGGCGCGATCCGCATCGTGCGCGACGGCGTCGTCGAGCCGCAGCCGTTTCTCGACTTGAGCTCGGAGATCGGCTGCTGCGGCGAGCTGGGGCTGCTCGGCCTCGTCCTACACCCGGACTTCGCCGCCAACGGCAGCTTCTACGTCGCCTACACCGAGCTGGCGGCCAACGCGGCCGGCGCCCGCGATCTCCTGGTGGTCCGATTCTCGGTGTCGGCCGACCCCGACCTCGCCGATGCCGCAAGCGGCCTGCTGCTGCTGCGCGTCGTGCAGCCGTTCACCAACCACAACGGCGGGCACCTGGCCTTCGGGCCCGACGGCTATCTCTACATCGGCTCGGGGGATGGCGGCTCGGGCGGCGACCCCCTCGACCGGGGTCAAGCGCTCGACACCCTGCTGGGCAAGATCCTGCGCATCGACGTCGACGGCGCCGACCCGGGCCGCGCCTACGCGGTGCCGGCCGACAACCCGTTCGCCGGCGACGCGCTCGCCGGCTGTGCCGAGTCCTGTCCCGCCGGCCCGTGCGGTGACACCTGCGACGAGATCTGGGTCTACGGGCTGCGCAACCCGTGGCGCTTCGGCTTCGACCCTGCAAACGGCGACCTGTACATCGGCGACGTCGGTCAGTTCGCGTGGGAGGAGGTCGACTACCAGCCGGCGGGCAGTCTCGGCGGCGAAAACTACGGCTGGCGCAGGATGGAGGGCGGCCACTGCTACAACCCGCCGTCCGAATGCAACGACGGCTCGCTGAGCCTGCCGGTTCTGGAGTACAGCCACGACGTGGGCTGTTCGATCACCGGCGGCGAGGTCTACCGCGGCGCGGGCCACCCGCGGCTCGACGGCGTCTATCTCTACGCCGACTACTGCACCGGCCTGGTGTCGGGCACCGTGCCGCGCTGTGACGGAGCCTGGGAGTCCCGGACGCTGGTCGACCTTCCGTTTCTGGTCAGCAGCTTCGGCCGCGACACCGGCGACGAGGTCTACGTGCTCGACTACGACCTGTCCGACGGCGCCGTCTACCGCCTCGGGCTGTCCGCCTCGAGCGGCGGGCCGGCGCTGCGTGTCGATCCCCAGCCGATCGACTTCGGGAGCCTGCCGCCCGGCGGGCCGGCGACCCTCGAGCTTCTGCTGACCAACGAGAACACCGGCCCCGAGGCGTTGCGGGTCTCCGAGGTCGCCGTGGTGGGCGGCGACGGCGCCTTCGCCCTCGACCCGGCGGGCGGCTCGGACCCATGCTCCTCCATCGGCCCCTGCCTGCCGCCCGGCGCGAGCTGCACCATGGAGCTGCTGTTCTCGAGCTCCCAGCAGAGCTGGCACCTGGCCACGCTCACCGGCGCCGGCAACACGCAGCCGGTGGCGGTCGCCGCCGGCGCCTGCACCGCGGCCGCCGTGGTGACGCTCGACGGCACCGAGGTCACCGGCGACGCGGTGTACGACGCCTGCGACCGGCTCGAGGTCGGTCCCGACTTCACCGTCGCCGCGAGCGGCAGCGTCCTGCTGCGGGCCGGCAACAGCATCGGCTTCGCCGACGGCACGACGGTCGCCGGCGAGCTGACCGCCGTCAGCGGCCTGCCGTGAGCTGAAGGCGCCGCCGCGCAGCGACGGCCGCGACTCAGGTCGCCGGAGCCTGACCGGCGGCTGGCAGCGCCGACTCCGCTGCGGGCTCGAGCAGCACCAGCAAGGTGATCGCGGCGAGCAGCACCAGCCACGGGGCGGTCACCGCCACCGCCGCCCGCCGCCGGCTGCAGCCGTGGATCCGCGCCACTCCGAACGACTGCAGCACCAGCGACCAGATCAGGGAGAGCAGGTCGCCGACCAGCGGCAGCGGCCCGCCGAGCAGCCCGGCCTGGCCGAAGCAGACCGCTCGAAAAGTACCCTCGAAGCCGGCCCGCGAGCGGCGCAGGCAGCCAGCCAGCGCCAGACAGGCGTGCAGCACCGCGCTCCACACCGGCAGCAGCACGCTGGCCGCCAGCAGCATGGCGGGCGGCGCTACCAGCAGCGCGACCAGGCAGCCGGTGATCGACACCAGCGACAGCGGTAGCCAGTCGAGCGAACGGCCGCCGAGGGTCAGCTGGAACAGCTCCCCGACGCCGGCGCGCGGCTCGAGCGGCAGCAGCGCCGTGGTCAGCGCGTCCATCAGCTCCGACGCCGTGCCCAGGCTCATCCAGCAGGCCACCGCGAACAGCCAGGCCGAGCCCATGCCGCCGCGCGCCGGCAACGCCGCGAAGGCGGCGGCCGGTCTCGACGCCAGCCGCCACACCGAAACCGCGAGCGCCGGCAGGAAGCCCAGCTCCTCGCGCCGCAGCCAGGCCAGCCCCTCCGACTCGCTCCTCTCGCGGGTTCGAACCGGACTCCGCTCGACGGTCGGCTTGTCAGGTCTCAGGTGCTGCTGGCTCGGGTCGAAGCCGCCGCTCCCCCGCTCGCTCACCGGCCACCCCGGACCGATCTGCGCCTGCCCCCCATGATATCGAGCCTATACTCCCGGCGCCCGACCTGCCGCAGCGGTCAGGCAACGTCCAGCTCGCGCCGCTCGGCGAGCAACGCCAGGTAGCGGCCGGCGACATAGTCGTTGGAACCTGCGCTCTCGCTGGGCGACGTGCGCCAGCACCGGGTGCGGTAGTCTCTGCGCGCCTTGGAGACCAACTCCACGCTGCTCGACACCCTGCTCGAGCTGCAGACCCTCGACCGCGTGCCGCGCATGGGCTACGTGCTGCGCGGCGTTGCCGACCCCGAGAGCGTCAGCGAGCACGGCTGGCACGTGATGTTCCTGGTCTGGGCCCTGGCGCCGCGGCTGCCTGAGGTGGACGGGCTGCGGGCCCTGGAGATGGCGCTGCTGCACGACGTCGCCGAGCTGAGGGTTGGCGATCTGCCGCGGACCGCGGCGCACTATCTGCCGGCGGACGCCAAGCAGCAGGCCGAGACCGGCGCCGTCGCCGACATCCTGGCGCCGCTCGGCGAGCGGGCTCGCGAGCTGCACGCCGAGTACTGCGCCGGCACGAGCCCGGCAGCGCGGCTGGTCAAGGCGTGCGACAAGCTCCAGCTGATGCTCAAGGTGTCGGTCTACGAGAGTTGGGGGGCGGGTGGCCTGGGCGAGTTCTGGCACAACCCGGACAACTTCCCCGACGGCGGATTCGAGCCGGTGCGGGAGCTGATCGACGAGCTCCGGCGCCGCCGCGACCCGGCCGACTAGTCAGCCGGCCGCCGCCGCGCCGGCCAGGACCCGCTGCCACAGCTCCTCGAGCGCCGACTCGAGGCTCCGCTCCGGGCTCCACCCGAGCGTCTGAAGGCGACCGGCATCGGCCAGCAGCAGCGGCAGATCGACCGGCCGGAACCGCTGCGGATCGATCTCGATGGTGGCCGCCACGCCGGAGACCGCCAGCAGGCGCTCGAGCATCTCGCCGATCGAGTGCGCCCTGCCGCTGCCCAGGTTGTAGACGCCACCGGGCTCGCCCCGTTGCGCCACCGCCAGGTAGCCGTCGACCGCGTCGTCGAGGTGAACGAAGTCGCGGCGTGCCGCCAGGTTGCCCACGTGCAGCACCCCGTCACCGCCGCCGCGGCGCATGATGGCCAGCTGGGCGGCAAACGCCGGCAGGGCGAAGTTGGCGCTCTGGCCGGGGCCGACGATGTTGAACGAGCGCACCACCAGGGCGTCTCGCCGCAGCACCAGCCGCTCGGCGGCCGCCTTGGTCAGGGCGTACGGGCTCTGCGGCGCCAGCGGCCGGCTCTCGGCCATCGGCTGGTCGCTCTCCGGCACCAGCCCGTAGACTTCCGCGCTCGAGGCCAGCACCAGCCGGGCCCCCGCCGCGGCGTCGAGCAGATACTCCGTGCCGAGCACGTTGACCTGGAAGTAGCTGGCCAGCGCCTTCCACGAGTCGCCGACGTGGCTCAAGCCGGCCAGGTGGAGGACCACCTCGGGCGCGACCCGCTCGACGACGGCCCGCACCGCGCGCGGCTGCCGCAGGTCGACCTCGAACAGCTCGACCCCGGGCAGCCTGGGGACGCCGCCCAGGTAGGTGCCTGCGACCGGCTCGCCGGCGGCCGCCAGGCGGGCGCACAGCCGGCTTCCCACGAATCCCGACGCGCCGGTGACCAGGTATCGCAACGACGGGCGCCCGCGCGGCGCGGTCTCAGCCGGAGGCCACCGGTTGCCGCACGCCCAGCTTGCCGCGCCAGTAGTCGACCACGTCCTGCAGGGTCTGCTGGAACGGTATCTGCGGCTTCCAACCGGTGGCGGCGTGGAACTTGGCGCCGTTACAGATCAGCACCTCGACGTCGGACGGCCGCAGCCGCTCCGGGTCCACCTCCACCTCGACCTCGACCTGGCTGAGCGCCAGCAGTCGGTCGAGCAGCTCGCGGATGGTGATGCCGGTGCCGCTGCCGATGTTGTACACCTCGCCGGGGGTGCCCCGCGTGGCGGCCAGCCAGTACGCCCGCACCATGTCCCGTACGTCGGTGAAGTCGCGCACCGCGTCGAGGTTGCCCACCCGGATCGCCGGCTTCTGCAATCCGGCCTCGATCATCGCCACCTGCCGCGCGAAGTTGGAGGTGACGAAGACCTCCCCCCGGCGCGGTCCGGTGTGGTTGAAGCCGCGGGTGCGGATGGTCCTGGTGCCGTAGCTGCGGAAGTACTGGTAGGCGAGCATGTCCTGCGCCACCTTGGAAACGGCGTACGGCGACAGCGGCCGCAGCGGGTTGTCCTCGTCGATCGGTACCTCGTCCGGCAGCACCAGGCCGTACTCCTCGCTCGAGCAGGCGATCTGGATCACCGGATCGAGTCCCACCGCCCGCACCGCCTCGAACAGGTTCGACTGGCCGGCGATGTTGGTGGTCAGGGTCTCGGTCGGCGCCCGCCAGCTGGTCGGCACGTAGCTCTGCGCCGCCAGGTGGAAGATCATGTCGGGACGGCTCTCCGCCACCACCCGGCGCAGCGACGACTCGTCGCGCAGATCGCCCTCGAGCAGCCGCACCCGGTCGCCCAGGTGGGCCACGTTGTCGCGCGGGCTACGCCAGCGGTAGAGGCCGAAGACCTCTACCTGAGGCTGCTCGGCGAGCAGGTAGTCGGCCAGATGGGAGCCGGCGAAGCCGGTGATACCTGTGATCAGGACACGCATACCGTAGCCGCGGAGTTTACCTCAAGCTCGCCGGTGAAGCCCCGGCTAGAACTGGCCGCCGCGGCTGCCGCCGGTCAGGTCGAGGAAGGTGCCGATGTTCTTGAGCGACAGCGCGAAGCGGAAGTCGTACTCCTCGCGCAGCACCGAGCGGAAGCTCCAGTAGTCCAGGCGGAAGCCCCAGCACTGGCCGTTGAAGATCAGGCTGTGTCCGTGGGACTGGACGAAGTCCGCCAGCACGTCGTAGTTGACTGACGAGTTGAAGGTCAGCCGGTCGCGCCAAAGCTCGAAGCTGGTCGACAGCCGGATCTGGTCGGACCGCTCGTCGCCGGTTTCGGCATCGTAGCGGGTGAACCAGGCCAGGCCGACCCCGACGCGGTCACCGCCCACACCGCCCGACAGCGAGGTCGACTCGAGGTTGCCGAACAGGGTGCTGTAGGTGGCGCGCGCCTCGAGGCTGAGCTGCTGCGTCGGGTTGAAGCGCAGCAGCGCGCCGAGCGGGCCCTCGGTGGTGCTCAGCTTGCCGTCGCGCGAGCGCTGCAGCGGCTGCTGCTCGTCGAGGCTGAACGCCTGGTTGATCTCGAACGACAGGATCTCGCGCGGGCCGCCCATCAGCTCCTCGTCCTTCGGCTTGGCCAGCAGGCGGTTGACCAGCGCGTAGCCGAAGATGTTCTGCGCCCGCAGCGTGTCGACCTCGTCGAACAGCGGCACCCGGTTCTGCTCTTCGAAGTCGCCGATGTAGCTGTAGCCCCAGCGCGGCTCGAAGATGTGCTTGAACTTGGCGAACGAGCCGAGGGACTTGTTGAACACGCGCGACAGCGACGGCCCCACGACCAGCGCGCCGGCGGTGGGGAAGGTGCGCGTCAGGCTGCCGCCGCCGAGCCCGGTGAGCTCCTCGTTGACGCTGTCCTCGTAGATCGTGACCCGCTCGCCGGCGGTCACCGACAGCGACAGCCACGGCAGGGTCGACAGCGGCAGGGTGAGCTGCGGGTACAGGTCGGCCCGCGAGTAGCTGACGTCGAACAGGTCGCCGCGCCGGACCGAGATCAGGTTGACCGAGCTCAGCAGGTCGAGGTAGAGCGGCAGATCGCCGAGCTGCTGCGAGCGCAACCGGTACTCGATCTCGGGCAGCTGCCGCGCCACCACCGAGTCCTGGGAGCTGATGAACGCCTCGTTCTGGCTGACCAGGATGTTGAGCGACTGCGCCCCCCAGTTGCCGGACAGGAAGCCCGCCGACTCGACCCGCCGGATGGTGATGTTGTTGAAGTCGCGCTCGAAATCGCGGAAGAAGTCGAAGTCGGAGAAGTCACGCAGCCGCACCACGCCGCGGAAGCCGAGCGGCAGATCGTCGCTGCTGTGGTCCCAGGCCAGCTTCCAGCGGGTCACCTCCTCGAGCGGATCTTCGATCGCGTAGCCCTCGAACCAGCCGGTGGTGGTCTCACTCGGACGGTAGCGGATCTCGGTGCCGAGGCCGTAGAACTGCTCGCTGTAGAGGTCGAGAAACAGGGTGGCGTCGTAGCTCGGGCCGAACGGCTGGAAGTAGGCCAGGCCGAGGTAGTCGCCGCGCTGCTGCGAGAAGCCGAGGTTGGGAAACAGCAGACCGGCGGCGCGCTCCGACTTGGCCGGAAACACCATGTACGGCAGGTAGAACACCGGCGCACCCTTGACCCGCATGGTGGTGTTGCGCAACCGCGCCAGACCCTCGAGCCGCACCCGCGCGTTGCTGGTGCGGAAGCTCCACCCGGGGTTGTCCTCGAGGCACGACGTCACCTCGCCGTTCTTGACGTTGTAGACGTCGTTGCCGAGCATCTCCACCTCGGCGCCCGAGAAGTAGATATCGGGATCGGCGAAGACCTTGGCGTTGGTGATCTGGCCCGTCCGGCTGTCGAGGTTCATCGTCATCTCGCTGCCGGTGAGGCGGCGGGGACCCTCGTCGAGGATCACCTCGCCCTCGGCCCGCACGTCCCGGCTGACGCGGTCGACCTCCACCCGCTGCGCCTGGAGCCGCATCTCGCGAAAGCGGAACTCGACGCCGCCCGAGGCGACCACCAGACGCTCGCCGACCGTCTCGACGGTCTCCGCCGAGCCGACCGCGGTGCCGCCGCCCTGCTCGAGCGGCATGGGGATCTGGAAGGTGATCCGGTTGATCGGCGGGGGGGCGGCGGATTCCGCCGCCGCCGGGGCCGCGGCGGCCGGCGGCGCGTCAGCAGCCGGCTCGGCTGCGGGCTCCGGCTCGGGCCGCCGCTCCGGCTCGGGCTCGCGCGGTGCCTCTTGCGGCGCGTCGGAGGTCTCGGCCGCCGGCTCCTCCTCGGGGGCCTGCTCGGAGACGGGCACGGGGGCCGCCACCACCAGGTAGTCGAGCGTCATCCAGCCCTCGGAGCCGCCGGCGGTCAGCGCTCGCGCCCACTCGCCCGAAACCTCCACCACCTCGACCCGCGCGCCGGGCGGCAGACAGGCCACCACGCTCGCCCCGGCCGAGGCCTCGGCGCGCATCCTCAGGCACGGCTCGGCGCTGGCCGCCACCACCATCGGCTGCGCCGCCAGCGGCGCCGCCGCCAGCAGCCACAGGGCAACACAGGGCGCCACCCGTACGCTCCTGGAGCTCGGTCGGCGGCGGTTCGCGACCCGCCCGCGCGCTCTCGTCACGGGCTGTCGAGGCTCTCCACGACGACCGCGGTGGCCTCGCCGCCACCCAGGCAGATCGCCGCGCAGCCGCGCCGCGCACCCTGCCGCCGCATGGCGTGCAGCAGGGTCACCAGGATGCGAGCGCCCGAGCAGCCGATCGGGTGGCCGAGGGCGACCGCGCCGCCGTGCACGTTGACCCGCTCCGCCGGCAGCTCCAGCTCCTCGAGAAACGCCATCGCCACAGCCGCGAACGCCTCGTTGACCTCCCACAGATCGATGTCGCCGGTGCTCAGGCCGGCGCGCTCGAGCGCCTTGCGCGCCGCCAGCGCCGGCGCGGTGGTGAACCAGGCGGGCTCCTGCGCCGCGCCCGCCTGCGCCACCAGCCTGGCCAGCGGGCGAGCCCCGAGGGCGGCGGCCCGCTCGGCGGTGGTCAGCACCAGCGCCGCGGCGCCGTCGTTGATCTTGCTGGCGTTGGCGGCGGTGATCGTACCGCTCTTCTCGAACGCCGGCCGCAGTCCAGCCATCCGCTCCAGGTCGACCCGGAACGGCTCCTCGTCGCGCTCCACCACCACCGGATCGCCTTTGCGCTGCGGCACCTCGACCGGGGCCAGCTCGGCGCCGAACCCGCCCTCCTCGGTCGCCTGCCGCGCCCGGCGGTAGCTCTCGCGGGCGTAGGCGTCCTGCTGCTCGCGGCTGAACGAGTACTTCTCGACGCAGCGCTCCGCGCAGCTCCCCATGTGGACGTCGTTGTACGGGTCCCACAGTCCGTCGTGGACCATCGAGTCGAGCAGCTTGCCGTGGCCCAGGCGCAGGCCGTCACGTGTGCCCGGGGCCAGGTACGGCGCCTGGCTCATCGACTCCATACCGCCCGCGGCAACCAGCTCGAAATCCCCGCACCTGAGATCGTTGGCGGCCGTCATCACCGCCCGCATCGCCGAACCGCACACCTTGTTGACGGTCACCGCGCCGGTCGACGGCGGACAGCCCGCCGCCAGCGTCGCCTGGCGCGCCGGCGCCTGGCCGATGCCGGCAGTGAGGACGCAGCCCATGTAGACCTGCTCGACGGCCGCCGGCTCGACCCCGGCCCGCTCGATCGCGGCGGCCAGCGCCGCCGCCCCGAGACGGGGCGCGGGCAGGCTCGAAAGGCAGCCCTGGAACGACCCGATGGGAGTGCGGGCGGCGCTCAGTATGACGATGTCCGGCATCACGGAAGCTCCGGCGATCCGGCCGCCGCGGCCGCCAGGGAACACCCGAATGCTAACACAGCGCTCGGTTTGACAGACGGCGCCGCGACCGCCAGAGTACCCCCTCGCATGCGGTATCTCGGCATCGATTTCGGCGAGCGGCGGATCGGTCTGGCGGTCTCCGACGGCGCCGGACGGGTGGCGGTGCCGCTGGCCACCGTCGAGCGCTCGGACGACGCCTCGGCGGTGCGCGAGATCGTCGAGATCGCGCGCCGCGAGCAGGTCACCGGCCTGGTCATCGGCGAGCCGCTCGGGCTCGACGGGCGGCGCGGCGACGCCGCCGAGCGGGTGGCGCGCTTCGCCCGGCGGCTCGAGGCGGCCAGCGGTCTCGTCTGCGAGCGAGTCGCCGAAACCCTCACCAGCCGCGAGGCCGAGGCCAGGCTGCGCGAGGCAGGCTTCGACCCGCGCCGCAACCGCGAGCGGGTCGACGCGGTGGCGGCGCAGATCGTGCTGCAAGAGGCGCTCGATCGCCGCCGGACAGGGTCCGGCGGATGAGAGCGTGGCGCCTGCTGGCGGTGGCCGCGCTGGTGGTCGCGCTGGCCGCCGGAGCCGCGGCCTGGATCGGCTGGCAGAAGCTGTTCCGGCCGTACCGCGGCTACTCCGGGAGCGACCGCCTGGTACGCGTCGCCGAGGGCACCGACGCCGGCTCGATCCTCGAGCAGCTCGAGCGCGAGGGCGTGCTGGCCGACGCCCTGCTGGCCCGGCTCTACCTGCGGTGGGCGGCCGGCGGCAGCTCGCTCAAAGCCGGCGAGTACCGCTTCTCGGAGCCCCTCACCGCGCCGCAGGTGCTCGACCGGCTGATCCGCGGTGCGGTCGAGTCGCACCCCGTCACGCTGGTCGAGGGGCTCACGCTGGAGGAGACCGCCGAGACCCTCGCCGCCGCCGGCCACGGCAGCCGCGAACGGCTGCTGGCCGAGATGCGGGACCCGTCACCGATCAGCGACCTCGATCCGGCGGCGCCGGACCTGGAAGGCTACCTGTTTCCCGACACCTACCGCTTCGCGCGCGGCACCAGCGAGCGGCGCATCGTCGCGACCCTGGTGGCTAACTTCCGCCGCCGCTGGCGCGAGCGGCTGGTCTCGCAGGTCGGAGACGGCGAGCTCAGGCGGCTGGTCACCTTGGCGTCGCTGGTCGAGAAGGAGGCGCGCCTCGCAGCCGAGCGGCCGGTGATCGCCGGCGTCTACGCCCACCGGCTGCGCCGCGGCATGCTGTTGCAGGCCGATCCGACGGTGATCTACGCCCTGATGCTGCTCGGCCGCTGGGACGGCAACCTGCGGCGGCCCGACCTGCGGATCGACTCGCCGTACAACACCTACCGCTACCCGGGGCTGCCGCCGGGACCGATCTGCTCTCCCGGGCTGGCCAGCCTCGCGGCGGCGGCCGAGCCGGCGGACACGCCGTTTCTCTACTTCGTCAGCCGCAACGACGGCAGCCACGTGTTCGCGGCCACGCTCGCCGAGCACAACCGCAACGTCGAGCGCTGGCAGCGGCAGTACTGGCGGGAGCGCTGGGCCGAGGAGCGGCGGCAGCGCGCCGGCGACTGAACGCCGCCGGCGCGCCTCGAGACTCGACGCCTACGGGTAGACCGCCATCCCCTGCTTGACGGCGCCGGCGCTGCCGGACGAGACGTCGCAGATCGAGAGCTTCTCGCGCACGGTGCCGCAGGAGATGCGAGCCACCTCGTTGACCGACTCGTCGAGCACCTCGCCGGTGTCGGGGTCGCGGATCACGTCGGCGGTGCCGACCACGAAAGACTGGCCGGTGCTGACGCCCTCGCGGGTGCCGCGGTTGATGTAGACCTTGCCGTCCTTGACCATCGCCACGGTGCCCGACCAGCGGATCGACGGCAGCTGGTCGACCATCCAGTCCACCGCCTCGGCCACGGCGTGCTCCACCGCCTTGCCGAGGTTGTCCTTCTTGAAGGCGCCCACGTCGCCGCCGAAGTTCGCACCGGAGTAGCCGAACCGGCCGGCGCGGCGGCCGGCCTCGCCGGTAACCGACTTCGAGGCCAGGATCTGGCCGGTGGTCGAGTCGACCATGTAGATGGTGGCGGTGACCTCGGACTTGGCCTTGCTGCCGCCGACCCGGAAGCCCTTGACCCGGATGCCGCCGCCGCCGCCGCTGGTGTCATGCTCGACGTGCGTGATGGCGCCCTTGACCAGGATCTGGGCCGGCGTCATCTGACCGACCACCGGCGTCTTGCCGCCGCCGGCGGTGCGCCCGCTGGCGCCGAAGTCCTGCTCGGCCAGCGCCTCGGCGCGCATGTCGCTCTCGCCGAGCACGATGAACTGACCGGTCTGGTTCAGGATGTCGGTCATCACCGCGCCCCAGGCGTCGCCCAGGTCCCACTGGCCGTGCCAGCCGGCCCGGTTCTCGAACTGGCTCACGGTGATGGTGTAGCGCAGGCCGCCCTGAGCGGCCAGCGGCACGGCGGCGATGGCCGCCGTCAGGCACAACATCCACACTACCTTCGCGTGCTTCATATCCTCCGTCCTCCCGTTGGCTTTCTTGCCGTTCTCCGAAGATCTTTGGCGAGCCCATTCTATGCCCGCTCGCCCCGTGGGCAACCACCGCGCGCCCGCCGGCCTAGCCGAGCTCCTCGAAGCGGGCCGTGAAGTGACGCAGCACCGGCGCCTCGAAGCTCAGCCGCAGCCCGCGGGCGATCTGCTTGCGCTGCCGGATCTCGTCGAGCGACTCCACCACCCAGGCCAGGTGGGTGTTGGTGTAGACCCGGCGCGGCACCGCCAGGCGCACCAGCTCGAGATCGGCGTACACCGCGGCACCGGTCTCGGAGTCGGTCCGGCCGAACATCACCGAGCCGATCTCGACGCCGCGCACCGCCCCGGTTCGGTAGAGGGCGACCACCAGCGCCTGCGCCGGGAACTCGTCCTGCGGCAGGTGGTCGAGAAACCGGCGGGCGTCGATGTAGACGGCGTGCCCGCCCACCGGCCGCACGATCGGGATGCCCAGCTTGGCGATGGCGCCGCCGAACGCCTCGACCTGGCCGACGCGGAAGCGCAGGTATTCGGGGTCGAGCACTTCGCGAAAGCCGCGCGCCACCGCCTCCAGGTCGCGCCCGGCCAGGCCGCCATAGGTCGGAAAGCCCTCGATCAGGATCAGCCGCTGGGTCACCGTCTCGATCAGCTCGCGGTCGCGGCTGGCGACGAACCCGCCCATGTTGGCCAGGCCGTCCTTCTTGGCGCTCATCGTGCAGCCGTCGGCGAGCGAGAAGATCTCGTGCACGATCTCGGGGACGGTGCGCTCGCCCTGGCCCGGCTCGCGCTGCTGGATGAAGTAGGCGTTCTCGGCGAAGCGGCAGGCGTCGATGAAGAACGGAATGCCGAACTCGTGGCACAGCTCGGAATAGGCCCGGATGTTTGCCAGCGCCACCGGCTGGCCGCCGCCGGAGTTGTTGGTCAGCGTCAGCATCGCCAGCGGGATGCGCTCGCGCGGCATCGTCTCGAACAGCCGCCGCGCCCGGTCGACATCGATGTTGCCCTTGAACGGGTGCTCGGAGTCCGGGTGCTTGCCCTCGTCGATCACCAGGTCCAGGGCCTCGCCGCCGTTGACCTCGACGTTGGCCCGGGTGGTGTCGAAGTGGTTGTTGTTGGGCACGATCGAGCCTTGCTCGACCAGGGTCGAGAACAGCAGGTTCTCCGCCACCCGCCCCTGGTGCACCGGCACCAGGTGTTCGAAGCCGAACACCTCGCGCACCGCGTCTTGGAACCGGTAGTAGCTGCGCGCGCCGGCGTACGACTCGTCGCCCACCATCAGGCCGGCCCACTGGTTGTCCGACATCGCCGCGGTGCCGGAGTCGGTCAGCAGGTCGATGAAGATGGCCTCGCTGGGCACGTCGAACAGGTTGAAGCCCGCCGCCCGCAGCCGCTCCTCCCGCTCCGGCGGCTGGGGCAACCGGATCGGCTCGACGACCTTGACTCGCCACGGCTCGGGCAGGCGGAACGGCATGACGGACCTCCAGAGGCACTCTCGAAGGGTTGGGGGTTCCCCGCCCTAGCCGGGCCGGGGAACGGGACGGCGGCGGGGCTGGCGTTATCCTCTCACACCGGCATGATCGTGCACCGCCACGAGGACGAGCTGGTGCTCGTCACCCAGCCGGACCACGCCCGCTTCGCGGCCGAGCTGATCGGGCTGTTTCGCTGGCCCGAGCTGGCCCGGCACCCCCGCCGGGCGGCGCTGCTCGTGGCGATCCGCGAGCACGACAACGGCTGGCAGGAGGCCGACGCGGCGCCGCACATCGATCCCGAGACCGGTTGGCCGTGCGGCTTCCGCCGGCTGCCCCCGGCGGCCCGCCTCGAGGTGTGGCGGCGCGGCGTCGAGCGCCAGGCGGCCGACCGGCCGTACTCGTCGCTGCTGGTCTGCGAGCACGCACTGCGGCTGCACGCCGGCCGCGCGGCCGACGGCACCTGGCGGGACTTTCTGGCCGAGCTGGGCGAGCGGCGCGGCGAGCTGCTCGCCGCCTGCGGCCTGACCGACAGCGAGCTGGCGGGCGACTACGGCTGGCTGGAGCTCGGCGACGCCGTGTCGCTGGCGGTAGCCGAGGGGGAGCCGCGCTCCGTCGCGCGTCCCGCGCTCGGCGCCCGCTGCCGCGCCGGACGCGTCGAGCTGGATCCGTTCCCGCTCGCCGGAGCGACCACCTTCCGGCTGCCGTGCCGCCGCATTCCCGCCCGCCGCTACCGGGGAGAGGGCGATCTCGCCGGCGAGCTGGCGGCGGCTCGCTGGCAGGCGATGGCGGTGCGCTGCGGGCCGGCGACCACGTGATAGGCTCGCGCGGCCATGACGGAGACCCCCGCCTCCCCCGTCGCGGCTCCCGAACAGCGACCCGAGCCCGTCCGCATCCTGCTGCCCTCGGCAATCGGAGCGCTCGGCATCGAGCTGACCGGCGAGCTGGTGACCAAGGTCGTCATCGTTCCCAAAGGGCGCGAGCGCCGTTTGTTCAAGCCGTTCGCCAATCTCAAGCGCAGCGAGCGGACCGATTTCATCGACGAGGTCCTGGGCCGGTTCTCCGAGTATCTCGCCGGCGCCCGACGCAAGCTGGAGCTCGAGTACGACCTGCGCCAGCTCGGCATCGACGGCTTCTCCCGACGAGTCCTCAAGCAGACCGCCAAGGTGCCCTACGGACGCACCCGCACCTACCAGGAGATCGCCGACGGCGCGGGCCGTCCCGACGGCTACCGCCAGGTGCTGGCCGTGCTGATGGCCAACCCGCTGCCGCTGGTGATCCCGTGCCACCGCGTGGTCACCCACAAGTCCGGCTTCGGCTCCTACATCGGCGGCGCGCGCAAGAAGGAGTGGCTGCTCAGAATGGAGCGCCGCGGCCTGGCCGTAGCCTGACCGCCGAACCCGACACCGATCAGCCGGTTGCGAGCCGGCAGTGGCCGGTCGCCGAGACGAGCCGGGGCCGACGGCGGCGCCGCCGGCCCCTCCCGACTGCCGCGCCTGGCCGCAAGCTCAGCCGGCGCGCAGCGCCACTTCGAGCTCCAGCTCCTCGCCTTCCTCGACCCTGAACTCCAGCCTCTCGGAGCCGTAGCCCGGCCGCACGACCTCGAGCAGGTGGTCGCCCGGATCGACTACCAGCCCGGAGCGCAGGCCGCCGAGCTCGTCGGCCGAGCCCAGGAACCTGCCGTCGAGGTAGACCGAGGCGTCGAGCGGCTCGACGCTCAGCCGGATACGCCCGGGCTCGTCCCGCGCGTCCAGCTCGCCGGCAGCCGCCGCGGGCGGCACCGCGTCGCGGGCGGTTTGCCGGTCATAGGCCGACCGCACCTCGTCGATCGGACCGCTCCGGTCGACGCGGCTCACCTTGTCGGGCGCCACCGCTTCACCCGGGCTCAGCTCGAGCCGCACGTCCACCACCACACCGGGGTAGATCGTCAGGTTGCGCCGCTCGGTGGCGAAGCCGGGGCGGTAGAAGATCAGCTCGTAGGTGCCCCCTTCGAGCCACAGGTAGCCCGGCCAGCCGTCGAACTCCTTGACCGGCCCGATGTACTGGCCGTCGAGGTAGACCTCGGCCTTCTTCGGCCGCACGTTGAGATCGAACGCGCCCAGGTCGTAGGCGGCGCTGGCGCGGCGCGGCAGGTAGCGCGGCCCGCCCCAGTAGCCCACGCCCCAGTAGTAGGGGTAGTAGTAAGGGTGGTAGTAGTACGGGTAGTAGCCGCCCCAGTAGCCGAAGCCGATGCCGAAGGAGTGGCGCGGATGGCGGCGGAAGTCGTGCCGTCCCCGATCGCGCCGAGTGGCGGGCGTCGAGCTCCGGGTCTGAGCGGCGCGGCCGCTCGAACGGCGGGCCGCGGTCGAGCGCGGCGCTGCGGTGCGCGCCGAGCTGCGGGCCGCCGGCGCCTTGTTGCCGCCCGGTGAGCGGGCCTCCGAGCGGGTCGGCGCCTTGGCCTCCTGCGCGGAGGCGGGCTCCCACCCGCCGAACGCCAGCAGAGCGAGCAGCGCCGGAGCCGCTGTCGCGAAACGGATTGCACGCTGGATCGAATGGGTCATGGCGTCACTCCTTTCACCGGTCGAAGCTCGGGGTCCTCGCCGACTTGCCCCTAGCCTATCGGTTTGCAAGGGGCGGGCCAGCCGCGCCGGTGCGCGAAGCGCCCCAGCCGCTGACGGCCGCCCGCCGCGAGCCCCTGGTCGAGGACAGCGGCCGTCCTGCAAAGTGGCCGCGGCGCGGCCTCACGACAGCCGGCGAACCGCCATCGGAGCGCCGGCCGGCGCGGTCGCCAGCACGCTGCACCCCTCTTGCTCGAGCTGCCGCTCGACTGCCGCGCGGCGCGCCGGCGGAGCCAGCAGCGCGACGCAGCCGCCGGCACCGGCGCCGCACGCCTTGCCGCCCCAGGCACCGGCGGCGATGGCGGCGCCGAGCGAAGCCTCGATCTCCGGCGTCGAGACGCCTTCCGCCAGCCGGCGGCGGTGCCGCCACTCGCGGCTCATCAGGGCCGCCACTCGCTCGAGCTCACCCGCCTCGAGGGCCGCGCTCAGCTCGCTGGCGGTCTCGGCGATGCCGCTCAGCCGCTCGACCGTGGCCGGCTCGGCCTCCAGCCGGCGACGGATGATCTGCCAGTTGGTGGCGGCCGAGAAGTGGCTGGTGCCGGTGTAGGCCACCACCAGCGAGGCGGTCAGCGCCTCGAGGTCGACCGCCAGCCGCCTGACCAGCTCGCCGCCCGGCCGGTGGCAGATCTCGAGCGCGCCGCCGAGCGCCGCCGGGAAGTGGTCCTGGCGCCCGGTCGGCAGCCCCATCAGACGCGCCTCCAGATCGCGTGCCAGGGCGGCGCGCGCGGCGACGGTCGACTCGCGGCCGGCGGCCGCCTCGCCGGCGGCGATCAGCGCCATGACCAGGGCCGAGCTGGCGCCCAGCCCGGCGCCGCGCGGCGAGCCGCTCTCGATCTCGACCGTCACCGGTCCCAGCTCGAGCGCCTCCAGCGCCAGCCCCGGCAGCGCGGTGGCCGGCGAGCCCGCCAGCTCGGCAGCGGTGCGCGCGACGACCTCCTCGCCGTCCTGGCGCACCCTGAAGCTGCCGTCATCGGATCGGGCGAGGGTCACGCTGACCGCCAGGTCGATCGCCACGTTTACCGTCCTGGCACCCGGGTGCAGCAGGCCCAACGGCCAGATGTCGAGGGTTCCGCCCGCCAGGTCGACCCGGCACCAGGCCTGGGCGCACCAACGCTCGTGGGCGGTCACGACAGCGTACCGGCAGCGGCGATCTCGGCGGGGCTCAGGAGCCCGCCGCCAGCGGACGAGCCGGCTCGCCAACCGAAAGCGTGGCGAACCGCGGCGTCTCGGCCGGCTCGAGCAGCGGCGCCAGGTCGCCGCCGGCGAGCCCCAGCTCGAGCCGGTGGCGCCAGTCTTCGAACGCCGGCCGCTGGTCTTCGCGCAGCGGTGGCGCGGGCTCCATCTTCATCGCCAGCGGGTTGATCCAGCGTCCGTTGAGCTGCACCCGGTAGTCCAGATGCGGGGCGGTGGCCAGGCCGGTGGCCCCGACGTAGCCGATGACGTCCCCCTGCGCCACCCGCCGGCCCCGCCTCACGCCGGGGGCGAAGCGCGACAGGTGCAGGTAGGCGGTCAGATAGCCGCTGGGGTGGCGGATCTTGACCATCCTGCCGCCACCCGAGTCCCAGGCGGCGAACGCCACCGTGCCGCCGGCGGTGGCACGCACCGGCGTGCCGGTGGGGGCGCCGTAGTCCACGCCGTAGTGCGGGCGGTAGCGCTTCAGGATGGGATGGAACCGCCGGTGGCTGAAGCGCGAGGTGACGCGCGAGTAGCGCAGCGGCGAGCGCAGGAACAGCTTGCGCAGGGGCCGCCCCTCGGCATCGTAGTAACCGGCCGGCTCGCCGAAGCGGTACGCCTCGAGCCGGCGACCGCCGTTGACGTAGTGCAGCGCCAGGATCGCGCCGATCGACTCGAACCTGCCGTCCAGGTAGACCTCCTCGAACACCAGGGCAAAGCGGTCGCCGAGCCGCAGATCGCGGTTGAAGTCGAGATCCCACTGCAGCACCTCGGCCATCTCGTACGCCAGCCGTGGGCTGGCGCCGGCGCGCTGGATCGACGCCTCGAGCGCACCCTCCAGCACCCCTTCGACGCGGTTGAGGCGGACGGTACGGACGAACGGCTGCCAGGAGCTGTGCCACCGTCCGGCGCGGCGCTTCGCCGCCACCCGGCCGCGCCCGGCGAGGGTGAGCCTGAACTCGCTGAGGCCGGCCTGCGGGTCGTGCACCGCGGCGTAGCTGTCTTCGGGACGAAGCTTGCGCAAGTCGGTGTGCTCGGCCAGCGCCGTGGTCAGCTCGTGGCGCTCGTCGGCCGCCAGCGGCAGCGACTCGAGCACCTCGCTGAGCGTCTGGCCGCGCAGGAACGGAGCGTCGGCGGCGGCGGCCGCGATCGCCCGCCGAAGTGCCTGATTGGGAGCCGGGAAGCGGGCGGTGGCGGCGGAGTAGGCCACCGCCGGCCGGTGCTCGCCCAGCGCGGCGCTGGAGCGCTCGATCCGCCATGTGGCGAGCTGCACCGCGACGCCGGCGAGCACCAGCAGGGCCGGCACCAGGCACCGCACTACCGGCCCGCTGTTCAGGTTGAACACGAGTCTTCCGCCCTATCCCTGGAGAAACTTGCGCCGCCGCGCGGCGGCGCAATGCTAGCAGAGCGGCGGGCGGCGGGCGTGCTCAGCCGCCGACCACGCCCACGATGACCGCGTCCGGATCGTCGGGAAGGTTGACGTTGACCGCGGTCACACCGTCCTTGAACACCAGCAGCCGCGGCACGCGCGTGACGTTATAGCGCTTCGAGAAATCGGCGTTGCCCGAGTCGAGGAAGACGGGCACGGAGACGTCTTTCCCGGCCAGGAAGCGGCTGACGGTGGCCTCGTCTTCCTGGAAGTTGATCATCACCACCAGCGCCCGGCTGCCCCACCGCCGCTCGATTTGGCCGACCCGCTCCACCACGTCGCGGCCGCGCGGAGACCAGGAGGCCCACACCACGGCGATCACCACACCGCGCGCCAGCATCGCCTCATCCAGCGTCTCGCCGCCCAGCCCCTTGAGGCGCAGCTGGGCAGCCGCCGGCACGGTGGCCGTTGCCAGCGCCAGCAGGCTGGCCGCCGCGACTATCCGGACCGCCTTGGAGTGCGCTCTCACGCGCCTACTCGAAAAGCGGCCCCTGCCGCCGGTGGGGCAAGCTGGTGAGGATGCGGCGCCGCAAGCGCGAAGGCGCGACGGCCCGCTTGCAGCGCTTGCGCAACAGCGCCACGAGGCGGGTCGTGTAGTCCAGGCGGCGCTCGCACTCGGGACAGATCGCCACGTGCTCGCGGACCGAAATCCGCAGCTCCTCCTCCATCTCGTTGTCGGTGTAGAGGAAGAGGACCTCGTGGACGCTGCTACATTTCATGCGGCATACCTGGCGAGGGCGGACCCCCGAATTCCCCTCTATTCAACTGCCGCCCGGCGGCGGTTATTCCGACCCGTTGGCGGCCTTCTTGGCCCGCCGCCCGGCCGGCCGGGAGCGCATCTTGGCCGGTTCGGCGTCGTCGCGCAGATAGCCGTACTCGCGCGCGTAGCGCAGCATGCCCTTTTCGAGCAGCTTGCGCCCGCGGTACAGCCGGCTCATCACCGTGCCCACCGGCAACTCCAGGATCTCCGCGATCTCCTTGTAGCTGAACCCCTCCAGGTCGGCCAGCACCACCGCGATCCGGTAGTCGGTGGGCAGGGCGTCCAGGGCGCGCTGCACGTCCTCGTCGAGCACGTCCTCGAGCAGCTCCTGCTCCGGGCTCTTGACCCGGCGCCTGACCTCGTCCGAGACCTGGTTCTCGAACGAGTCCTCGATCTCCGCGAAATCGCTCTGCGGCGGCTGCTGCTGGCGGCGGCGGTAACTGTTGATGAAGGTGTTCTTGAGGATCTTGAACAGCCAGGCCTTGAAGTTGGTGCCCTCGCTGAACTTGTCGTAGTACTTGTAGGCCTTGAGATAGGTCTCCTGTACCAGGTCCTCGGCGTCCTCGGCGTTGCGCGTCATGCGGTAGGCGGTGTTGTACAGCGAGTCCACGAACGGCATCGCCGCGGCCTCGAAGTCCCACCCCTTGCGCTGATCGGTCACCGGTTTCGCCATCGTAACCTCCGCCCCGGCCACGCCGGTTCGGGTACACGCTAGCTACGCACGACCTGTGCCAGGAGTTTACTACCGACTCCCGTGAGCGCGCCCGGCGACGACGGTGCAGGGCGCAGCCGCGGCATCGCGCCAGCCTGGCCGCCGGGCACGGCCGCCGAGGCACGGCGGGCGGCGCTTGACGACCGGCAGGGGCGGGCATACCATCGCCCCGAGCTCTGTTGGTGAACAACCCCCGCAGGGGCGAGTCGCTGCGAACCGCACCCGCGGGCGCCGCTCATGGCTTCCTCCGCATCGAACCTCCACTCGCCGGCGCACGAGGCGCCGGCGACGCCACTCACCGCCGCGCCGCGCGACCGTGTGGAGGGCGACCGATGATCTTCGAGGTGATGGAGGGGTTCTTCAAGCGCTGCGGCTTTCCGGTCGACCCGGTGGCCGAGGGCACCGCCCTGTGCACCACCGTCGAGGGCACCAGCGGCCGCTGGCCGTGCATCGCCCAGGCGGTCGAGGACGAGCAGGTCTTCCTGTTCTACAGCGCCCGCCCCGACGACGTCGACGAGTCACGGCGGGGCGCCGTGGCCCGGCTGCTGTCGGGCATCAACTACCGCCTGATGATCGGCAACTTCGAGATCGACGCCGCCGACGGCGACGTGCGCTTCCGCACCAGCCTGGACCTGAGCGCACTGCCGCTCGACGGCAGGCAGCGGGAGCTGCTGGCCGCCGGGCTGATCGAGAGCTCGGTGGTGGCCAACATCCAGACGATGGACCGCTACCTGCCCCACATCGACCGGGTGGCGCGCGGTGAGGTCGAGCCGGAAGAGGCGCTGCGCCGGCTCAACGGCGTCGCCGACGCCTAGGCCGGTGGGGCTCACGGCCCGGACAGGGCACGGTACAGCTCCATCGCCAGCCCCTCGCCCGCCGGCGGATCGAGGTTGGCCAGGACGATCGCGGTGACCTCGCCGTTGCTCTCCCAGCCGGCGCTCACCCCGGGACCGCCGCCCGCGATCCCCACGAGAGCACGGGCCGGATCCTCGCCGGCAGCGACCCCCAGCACCCAGGCCGTGCGCTCGGCGTCGAGCAGCCGGCCGCCGCGCAGCGCGCGGTCGAGCGCCAGCAGATCGGCCGCCGCGTGCGAGCTGCTGCCGGCCGGGCAGCCGCGGATCGGCAGCAGCCCGAGGTTGGCCTGCAGCTCGCCGCCGGCCGCCGGCCCCTCGGGCCCGCCACGCGTGTAGCCGATCGCCAGCGCCGGGTTGCTGCCATCGCGGACCGCGAACCCCGAGCGAGTCATGCCCGCGGGACGGAAGATCCGCTCCTCGACGTAATCGAAGTACGATCGGCCCGACACCGCGGCCACCACCGCACCGAGCGTGATGTAGCCGGCGTTCGAATAGGCGCGCCCGGCGCCCGGCTCGAAGGCCAGCGGCTGGTCGGCGAACAGCGGAAAGAAGTCGGCCGGCTCGACGAAGCGGCTCTTGTCGGCGGCCGCCCAGCGCGGCCCGAAGATGTCCCCCATCCCGGAGCTGTGCTCGACCAGCTGACGGAGGGTGACCCGCCGCGCCACCTCCGGGTTCGGATAGCTCGGCAGATGCCGGCCCAGCTCGTCGTCCAGACCGAGCTTGCCCGCCTGCACCAGCTGGCCGACGGCGATCTTGGTCAGCAGCTTGGTGATCGATCCGACGTCGAGCTGGGTGGTGATCTCCATCGGCCGGCCGCTCGAGCGATCGGCCACGCCGTAGGCGCGGTGGAAGACGGGCTCGCCGCCACGCGCCAGCAGCACCACGCCGGAGAACCGGTCGGCCGCGGCGAGCTCGCGGAGCTGGCCGTCGAGCGCCGAGCCCAGCGCCTCGTCGTCGGCGCTGGCGGGCAGCTCGAGCAGCCTCTCGCGGCCGCCACCCGGCGGCCCACCCACCTGCACCGAGAAGCCGTCGATCCTGCCTCCGGCCAGATCGAACTGGAACTCGACCGCCATCGGCACCTTCTCGGAGCGCAGCGAGACCCGGGCCCGGGACGGATCGAGCCGCTCCATCGACTCGACCTCGAGCCGGCCCAGCTCGCTCCTCAAGCTGTCGTAGAGCGCCCGGTCCTCCTCGGCCGAGCGGCGGGCGCGGAACTCTTCGGTCATGCCCTGTTCCGCGAACTCCGCCATCGCCTCCGGACGGTCCGAGTTGAGCGCCTCGAAGAACGCCCGTAGCAGCGGCGCCGCGCTGCCGGGTTGGGCCCCGGCGCCGGTCGCCGCGGCGAGCGCCGCGAGAGCTGCTACCAGGCAGAGTGGTGCAGAGGCTGTGCGAATGCCGAGTCTTGATCTCATGGATCCTCCCGTTCGACGGTCCCGCCCCTAACAACGCCCGGCCAGCCGCCGCGGTTCCGGCGCGCATCGCGCCCGCCACAGCCCGATCGGCCAGTGCGGCCAGCGGTACCAGCCGTTACGGCTGGCCCGCAGCGGCGAGCACTAGCGGAAGGACGCCACCAGCGGCGCGTTGCGAGCCAGCACACAGGCGTTGTTGTGCTGGTCCGGGCTGCCGACCGGCCGCCGGTAGTAGGTGACCCGGGGATCCGGTGTCGACCAGTACGGGATGCGCCCACACTCGCCGATCGGCAGGTGGCAGCTGACGGCCATCATGGTACGAAACGGCCGCGCCCCGCGCCCGGGGTAGCCGTGCTGAAAGCGAAACGGGGACGCCTCGGGGTCGGACTCGGGCTCGTGACGAGCGCCCAGCAGGTGGCCGATCTCGTGCGCCAGCGTGTAGTAGTGGAAGCACTGCCAGCTCACAGCGGCGAAAGCGTCGTCGACCCGTGGGCCGATCTCTCGCGCCCAGCCGCACTCACCCTCGTTATCGGTCACCAGCACGACCAGGTCGGAGCGGGTGTCGTTCCGCAAGCGGTGGATCTCGGCCACCGGTCCGGCCCCGGTGGCAACGGCGATGGCGTTGGCGTCGGCCTCGTTGTTGCCGGCCTCCCGGTAGCCGGTTTCCTCCACCACCGTCGGGCGCAGCTCGATCGGCACGCGGCTGGTCTTCATGGAGGCGTAGGCCGCGTCGAGATGGCGGTAGATCGCGTCCCGGATCGGCTCTCTGCGCGGCAGCCCTCCCGGCCCGGGAGAGTGCCAGTAGCCGCGCCGCGCCTCTGCCGTGTACAAGACCGCCACGTCCACCGGCACCTCCTCGTCCGGCAGCTGTCCGCAATCCACACCCGCCGGCGCGGCCGCGACGGCGGCGGCCCCGAAATCGACCTCGGACTCCGAGTGCCCGGGAATGGGCTGGGCGGTGTCCACCGACAGCAAGAGATACCGCGCGCCGGAGCCTCGCAGGAGCTCGTAGGCCTTGCCGCCGACGTCGAACCATCCCGACAGCCGACCCTCACGCTCGGTCAGCGAAACCACTCCGTCCTCTTGCAACAAGTTGCCGATGAACGCCCTGCCGCTCTCGGCGACCTCGGAGCGCCACCACGAAGCGATCTTCCAGCCCAGCGCCTCGTCGACGTCCTCGCCGAGAGAGAACGACTCACCCCACGCCTCGGCCACCACTTCGTTCGCACCCCCGACCCAGTCGAGTATCCGGATCTTCCGCACCTTGGGATCCTGAAACAGCGCAGCGAGCTCGCCCAGCTCCGTCGGGTCGAGCTGGTCGCCCGCACCGTCCGCCTCGGCCCCCTCGGCTTGCGTGGCCTGCCAGGACCAGATCCAGCTGTCCGGAGCGAACTCGTAGGAGACCGGCGTCTCGTGCCCCTCCGCGACCTCCTCCGCTCCCGCCGCCCGCAGAGCGGCGATCACGTCTTCGCGGGACACAGGAGGCCCTCTCACCTCGAACATCTCTGGCGGCGGCGGGTCGGGCGAGGGCCGACCGCAGGCCGACAGGGCGACCACGAGCGCCAGGCCCAGGGCCGGAGCGCCCGGCGTCACGAACCCTCTCCGGCCTCGGCCGCCCCGACGGACCCTTCCAGCCCGATCTCCAGGACGGAGCCCTCGCCCCAGGTGACCGTCAGCTTCGCCGCCGCCTCCGTCACCCCCTCGGCCGGCTTGAACCCGATCGTGACCTCGCACGGGGAGTCGGCCGAAACCGTGCACTCCGCCGGCTCGACGGTGAACGGCTCATCGACCGCGATCGCGACCTGGGTCTCGACCTCGGCATCGCTCGTGAGGGTGGCCTCGACCGGCGGTGCCTCTTCTCCCTGCGCGACCTTCCACGCGAAGCCCGTCACGGCATCCCCGCCGACCAGCAGCGAGAGGGTCGGCTCCGGCACCTCGTCGGGCGTGTCATCCTCGTCGTCGTCCTCGTCCGACTCGCCACCCCCGCCGCCCGGCGTGCCCCCTCCCCGGGGTGTGGTCTGGAGCGCCGATTCGAAGGCGCCCCGGTTGCCCAGGAAGGTGTAGGAGATGCCGACGAAGATGGCGGAGTCGGTGCGCGTCGGCAGGGTCTGGAGTGCGTTGGCGTTGGTGGTGAAGTTGTTGTCCGCCAGATCCAGGCCCCCGGGCAGCCGGTCCTCCGATCCGAACACGATGCCGGCGGTGAGAAACGCCTGATCCCCGAACCGCGCGCTCGAACCGAAGAAGTAGCGCACCTCGGACCCCTGGTTGACCGACAGGCCGAAGGTCAGCGGTGCCCAGCGGCGCCACAGCTTTCGGCTCGGGTTGGAGTTGAAGATGTGGATCATGGCGGCCGCTCCCAGCTCGTAGTCGTCCTCGGCCTCGGGCTGCGCCACGACCCGGAAGCCGTCTTCCATCTGGGTGCTGCCGTCGGCCTGCGCGACCTCGCGCTTGGCGGCCGTCAGCGCGAACTGCGGATCCGTCAAGGTGTCGGCGGTGAAGCCACCGGCGAAGCCGATCTCCCAACCAAAGGTCCTCACCTGGACCGTCCAGGGGTTCCCCTCACCGCGCTCGGCCAGGTCGACCGCCGAGCAGTTGTCGGGCGCCTTGAGGTTCTTGTTGATGTAGACCAGGTAGTCGCGGTCCTTGCCGTCGTGCACGATCGGCGCGAAGAGGTACGAGCCCTTCTTCGGCCCGCGGCCGGCGTCCGCCCGGGTCTTGTCGTCCGGGGTGATCTCGACGGCCTTGAAGTTGTAGACGAAGCAGCTCGGGTAGGTCTCCGAGATCACGATCTGGAACCGCTCTCCCTTGCGCAGCTCGAGATAGTCCACGGTCGCCGCCTGATCCCTGCCGTGGTCGAATACCACCGCCAACGGCGCCTTGGGAGCCTTCCCAGCCTGCGCAGCCGCCTGGCCCAGCAGCAGAACCGCCGTTGCCAGGAGAACCGCGCGAGTTCTCTTCCGCCCTCTCTCCATTTCAACCTCCTGCGCTGTCCTAAATAGACTGACGAACTACTTTTCCCAGAAGCTACCACGGCAATCCGAGAGCCTCTCCGGCCGCAACCGGCTCCGGCGCGTCGGCCGCGGGCGGCTGCATCGGAAGCAGCTCCATGCAGTACGCTGTCTGCGATGACTGACTTGGAAAAGCGGGCCGGTGGCGACGAGCCGGAGCACGAGCTGCTCGAGCAGCTGTCCGACGAGCTGGGGCGGGCGTTCGACCTGTCAGCCCGCATCGGCGGGCGAACGCTGGCAGAGGCCGTGCTCGGTCGGCTGCGTGAGCTGCGGCCGGGCGAGCCGCCGCAATGGGGCGGTCCGGGCGAGATCGCCCAGGTGGCCTCCGAACGGTCGGGACCGCTCGATTTCTACTACCGGCCCCACCTGTTTCCGGAGATGGACCCCGCGCTGCGCCTGGGACACCAGCTTCAGTTCAGCCTGCTGCCGCGCAGCCTGCCGGCGTCGAGCCCGCTCAAGATCGCTGCCGTGCTCGAGTCGTACTGTCACCTGAGCGGGGATCTGCTCGGCTGGCGGCCGGCCGCCAGCGACGACGGCGGCCTGTTCCTGTGGATCGCCGACGTCTCCGGCCACGGCGTCCGCGCCGGTCTGGCGGCGGCCGCGCTCTACTTCTTGATCGGAGCCATCGACCCCGGCACGCCGCCGGCGGAGTTCGCGCGCCAGCTCGATCGCAGCATGCGGACGGCGCGCAACGACGCCGACCCCGCGCCGCTGTTCGCCACCGGCTTCTGGCTGCGGGTCGAGCCCGGCGGCCGGGCCCACTACGCCTCCTCGGGGCACCCCTCGATGCTGCTGCGGCGCGCCGACGGCACGGTCGAGCGGCTGCCCTCGTCCGGGCCGCCGCTGGGGCTGCTCCCCGGCGGCGAGCACCGGCAGCGCGAGCTCCGGCTGGCGGCCGGCGACACCCTCTTCCTGTTCACCGACGGAGTCAGCGAGACGACCGACGAACGGGGCGAAGAGCTGGGCGACGAGCGGCTGACCGGGCTGTTCGAGCGCGCCGCCGGCACGCCGCTCGACAAGGCGCGGTCGATCTATCGGGCGCTCTCCGAGTTCCGACCGACCAGCCAGCTCGAAGACGACCTGACCTTCCTGGTCGTCGAGCTGGCCTGAGGCCGAGCCGGATCTACCGCGCCACCAGCTCGACCCTGCGGTTGAGGGCTCGACCTTCGTCGCGAGCGTTCGAGGCTACTGGCGCCAGGTATCCGACGCCGTGAGGCTCGAGCCGCGAGCCGTCGATGCCGTGCTCCTCGACCAGGGCCGCGACCACCGCGCCGGCGCGCCGGCGCGACAGATCCAGGTTGTACGCCAGCCCGCCCTGGCCGTCGGTGGCCCCGGCCGGAGAAGCCGGCCAGCAGCAAGACGGCGCAGGTCAGCATCGAAGCGATCGCGGCACTCTTCCAGAGCCGCAGGTGGTTGTCGGGTTGCTCTGCCATTCCACACCCCCTAGGTTCGAACGGCCCGAGAGTGCACCGGCGCCGCGGACTGGTTTGACCGGCGCCGGACCTGACGCCGCCTGAGTCGGAGTCCGGCCGGTGGGCTTCTTTACACCACCGACTCGGTGCCCGCGGCACCCTCGCGCAGACGCCGCACGGAAAAGCCGATGCGGCCCGTCTCCGGCTCGCGGCAGGAGAGCACGGTGAGGATCCCGCCGGCGCTCGCGCGCGGCAGCTCGATGCGCAAGCCCCGTCCCGGCGTCGCGCGCAGGCTGTCGTCGGTGGCGAGCAGCAGCTCGCCGTCCAGCCAGGCGGCAGTCGGACCCCACGGCGCCAGCTCGAGCGCCTCGCGCGCGGCGCCGACCGCTTCGCCCGGCGCCAGCTCGGTGGCCACCGTCCGGCAGTCGACGGCGGCGTCGCGCCCGAACCGGTCGAGGTCGACGAAGCCCTCGACGGCGCGCGCCTCGGCGCGCTCGGCCCGCGGGTAGGTGGGCCAGCCGGCGAGCCGCGCCGGGTCGGCGACCGGCGGCACCCCGCCCTCCGGCGCCAGCCGCCAGTAGAGCAGGAACCCCGGCGGCCTCTCGGCCAGCGCGAACAGCAGCGTGTAGCCGGCGTAGCGCGTCTCGAGCCGCGGCTCGGCGGCCAGGCGGGCGAGCAGCGCTTGCGGCTGGTGGAGTCGCGACAGCGCCAGGTGGTCGCTGGCGAGATCCTGCACCAGCACCAGTGGGATGTCGGGCTCCCGGTCGGAGAACAGCCGCCGCTGGGCGGCGTAGGACTCCGGATACGGCAGCGCCATGAAGATCGGATCGAGGACGTTCAGATAGAGCGCCTGGGGTGCGAAGAACAGGTAGAGGTGCGCGCTTCCCCACTCGGCGGCGACGCGGGCGCCGGGCGGCACCGCGCGGCCGAACGCGCTCCACTCCTGCTCGCGCGACAGAGCGCCCGGGGCACCGACCGACAGGGTGCGGATCTGGCTCACTACCGGCACCGCCCCGACCGCTCCCACCAGCACCAGGCAGGCGAGGGTGGGCAGCGAGCCGCGTCCGGGCAGCCGCGTCCGAGGGCCGACGCCGAGACCGCGCCGCGCCAGCTCGAACAGCACCGCCAGAACCGCGAACGGCACCAGGTAGATCGAGAACCGCCGCGCCAGCAGGTGGAGGAGCCCGAACGCCACCGCTCCGACCGTCGCGAAGTCGGCCATCGTCGTGTCCCCCGCCCGCTTCCCGGGGCCCGCCGAGCGCCACACCACCGCCACCAACAGCAGCCAGCCGAGGTGACCCCAGACCAGGTCGTCGGTTCTGCCGGCACCGATCTCGGTGCCGACGTCGAGCGCGTCCTTGAGGCGGAAGAAGTCGACCGTCTGGACCTTCCAGATCAGCAGGTTGTGCGGAAAGTGAGGGTGCACGAGCAGGCCGAGGCCGGCCCCCAGCCACGGGTAGAGCAGCAGCGGCCACTCCCACCGCCGGCGTACCCAGCCCTGCTGCAGGAACCAGGCGAGACACAGGATCAGCAGGGCGTGGAAGGCGGTGTAGGAGAGGGTGAACACCAGCGCCACGACCCCCAGCAGGCGGTAGCGGCGGCGGCCGGCGCACGCCAGCGCGGCCAGCAGCAGCAGCAGGGCCAGAAGCTCCGGCCGCAGCCGGACGATCCGCCCGAAGAACTCGCTCGAGCCCAGGTAGACCATCAGCGGCGCAATCGCTCCCCACCGGCCCACGGCG
>JBFGNS010000031.1:0-31653 GCA_041574955.1 Thermoanaerobaculia bacterium
GACATCACCCTCGCCTCTGGAGCGCAGCCTGGCCCCACCCGGCCTCGGCACCCGCTGCCGGAGCGTCATACGCCGGCAGCCCCAGACGAGTCAGCCGGTTTCTTCGCAGTCGGGGTCGGGCGGGGGTTGGGGGGCGGCGACGATGGCGGGGCGGCCGGCGGGGTGGAGGTCGAGCGGGGCGCGGCTGGTGGCCTCGAGGCGGAGTATGGGGCGGCCGACGCGCTCGTACTTGGCCTCGTAGTTGGTGCGCGGGCCCTCGGGCCAGCGGTCGAGGTGGACCAGCTCGACGCCCGGGTAGGAGGCGAGGAGCTCGGCGACCTGCTCGCCGTAGTCGAGCGCGTCGGTGGCGAACGACAGCCGCCCGCCGGGGCTCAGCAGGCCGAGCACCAGGTCGACCGTGTCGGCGTCGAACAGCCGGCGCTTCTGGTGGCGGCTCTTGGGCCAGGGGTCCGGGAAGTAGACGTGGACGGCGGCGGCGAAGGCCGCCGGCAGGGCGGTGGTGAGCAGGTAGAGCGCCTCGCCGCGCAGCAGCACCACGTTCGACAGCCGGCGGTGCATCATGCGCCGGCGCACCAGGCGGTAGTACCGCGAGGCGACTTCGACCCCGAGGTACCGGCAGGCCGGGCGGGCGGTGGCGTGCTGCAACAGGTAGCGGCCCTTGCCGAAGCCGAGCTCCACCTCCCACGGGCCGTCGCCCTCCACCATCTCGCCGAGCGCGAGCGGCGCCGTCAGCGCGCGCAGCTCGACCTCGTGGCGGGACCAGGCGGCCAGCTGGGGCGGCATCGGGGCTAGAGCAGATCGTCGCGGCCGCGCTCGGCCGCCAGGTCGCGCAGCCGTTTGACCTCCTGGGCGCGCTTGCGCGGCACCACCAGCACGGCGTCGGCGGTGCGCACGACCACCAGGTCGTCGACGCCGAGCACCGCGATCGTGCCCTGGTCGGCATACAGCAGGTTGCCGGACGCGTCGAGCGACAGCACCGAGCCGGTGGCCGCCTCGCCGCCCCGCGACTCGAGCAGCTCGGCCAGCGCCGCCCACGAGCCCAGGTCGCTCCAGTCGCAGTCGAGCGGCAGCGTCACCAGCTCGTCGAGCTTCTCCATCACCGCGTAGTCGATCGAGATGGCCGGCAGGCGGCGGTACAGCTCGGCCAGTCTGCCGGGTTGGCGCGCGATCTCGTCGAGGCCGGCGGCGATCGCCGGCGCGCAGCGCGCCAGCCGGTCCAGAAAGGTGGTGCCCCGGAACAGGAAGATGCCAGCGTTCCACAGGTAGCGGCCGCTGTCGGTGAAGCGTCGGGCGGTCTCGGCGTCGGGCTTCTCGGTGAAGCGCACCACCCGGCGCAGGCCGGTCGCCTCATCGAGAGTCTCGCCCAGCTCGAGGTGGCCGTAGCCGGTCTCGACGCGGTGCGGCTTGACGCCCAGGGTCATGATGCGATCGTCGCGCTCGACCCGCTCGACCGCCCGCTCCACCACCCGCTGGAACGCCGCCACGTCGCCGACCCGGTGGTCGGCCGGGAAGACGCCGACCGCCTCGCCGCGAACCGCCTCCGGCATCCGGCTGACCGACCAGCCGATCGCCGCCGCCGTGTTGCGTCCCTCGGGCTCGGCCAGCACCTGCCCCGCCGGCACCGCCGGCAGCTGGCGCCGCACCTCGTCCACCAGCTCCTCGGTGGTACACACCCACAACGCCCGGGCGCCGGCCACCGGCTCGAGCCGCGCCGCGGTGGCCTGGAGCAGGGTGTCCCCGCCGTCGAGAGCCAGCAGCTGCTTGGGCCTCTGCCGGCGGCTGAGCGGCCAGAAACGTGTGCCGCTGCCGCCGGCGAGAATCAGGGCCTGCATCGGATCGAACCACCGCTCATCGGACCGCCGCAGGCTATCACCGGCTTGGGGCTCGAGAGCTTGGGGGCCTGGGGCAGCTCGATGGAAGGGAGCGGCGAGCCGGCGGGGGCCCGCTCTTGACCTCGCCGGCGCGGAGACCTACCCTGGCCGCCGGTGCCCCGAACGCCGCCTCCCCTCCCTTCCCCTCCCCGGTCCCGCCGGCCCAAGCCGGCGCCCGAGCACCCCATGCTCGTCTGCCCCAACTGCAGCGCCCACCTGGCCGAGCGCAAGTGCAAGCTCTACTGCCCCAACCCGCACTGCGGCTACTACCTGTCCTGCTCGGACTTCTACTAGCGCCACGCCAAGCGACCGGGCCTCAACCGCGACGCACCGGCCACTCCTCCCACCGCCGGTGCTGAGATCCCTCGCGACGCTCGGGATGACAACCAGGGCGAGACCGGATCACGCAGCCAGGACGGAGGGAGCGCCGAGCCGGCGGGGGCCCGGGCGGAGCGACATCACCCTCGCCTCTGGAGCGCAGCCCGGGCCACCGACGGCCAAGCGAACGGGCCCTGCCCCACACCCTCCGGCCCCGCCTCCTCACCTCCAACCCAGAAAAGCCGACGGCGGCCCGGTGGAGCCGCCGTCGCTTAGACAACCTGGCCGCCGGGCGGTCTCAGTCGACGTCCGGCAGGCCACGCTCGAGATTGAAGCTGCCCTCGACGTCCAGCCGGCCGGCGCCCCAGTTGGTGGTGGTCGGATCGAGAACGTCCGCCGACTCCTCGAGAGCGCCTTCCGCTTTGCGCGGCTTGACCGGCTTGAGCACGCCGCTGGGCAGGATCGAGTGCATCAGCGCCGCGCTACCGGACACCAGCGCCGCGCTGAACGAAGTGCCCCAGGCGCCGGCGTACAGGCCGCCGGGGAACAGCGTGATCAGGGCCTCTCCGGGGGCCGACAGGAACACCGTGTCGTTGCCCCAGTTCGAGAAGCTGCTGGGCTGATCCTGCGAGTCGATGGAGGCCACCCCGATCACCTCGCCGTAGGCCGCCGGGTAGGTCAGCTCCTGGCTGCCGGCGTTGCCCGACGAGGTGACGCACACCACGCCCTTGCGGCGGGCGTACTTGATGGCGCGCGCCAGTGCCTCCGAGTGGCTGCCGACGCTGAAGCTCATGTTGATCACGTCGGCGCCGTTGTCGGCCGCGAAGTAGATCGCCTCGACGATGTCGGCGACGCTGGCGCGGCCCTCGCCGTCGAACACCCGGATCGGCATGATCTGGGCGCCGGGCGCTACCAGCCGCACCAGACCCGAGACCATGGTGCCGTGGCCGAACGCCGCCGGCAGGTCGTGCGCGTCGACGATCGTCGAGTACGACTGGTCCACCACGATGTCGCCGCCCGGCGTCTCGTCGACCACAACCGCGCCGCCGTCGACGATGGTGGAGTACGACTGGTCGGCGCTGGTCTCGAGATCGGTGCGGATGGCGGCTCCGGTCACCGGGTCGAGCGCGTCCCAGTCCGAGGCCAGGCCGGGCGTGTCCAGCAGGAAGTCGTAACCGGAGACCAGGGCGCCCTGCAGCAGCTGGTGGTCCGGGTCGACGCCGGTGTCGATCACCGCCACGACCCCCGTGCCGAAGCTCTCGGCGACCGCCGGGGCCCGCACCTGGTCGAGCTGGATCTGACCGACAGTCGCCTGGGCCAGGTAGCCGTTCCAGGCCGGCGCGGCGAAGTAGGCCGCCTCGGCCCCGGAGTAGGTGCCGGTGGCGCTGAGCGAGCCGAGCCCTTCGAGGGTCGACGGATCGAGGGCCGAATCCGACGCGGCGTACGACAGGGATTCGAGCGTCACCTGCTCGACGCTGAAGACGTCGGGGTCGCCCGCCAGGTTGGCGAGCGTCGTCTCGGGCAGCAGGCTCGGCGGCCCGTACACCAGGATGACGTCCAGGTCGCTGGCCGCCAGATCGCGCACCTTGACCAGCCCGTGGGCCACCCCGAGGGCGTTCTGCAAGCCGCGGGGCGCCCGCAGGATGAAGCAGTTGTCGCTCAGAACACCCGTGCCGTCGTAGTCGCACGGGCCCTGGGCCGAGCCCGCGGACGGCAGCGCCAGGGCCACCAGGGCCAGCAGGAAACAGGTGAGGAAGCGAAACGGATTGAAGCGTGCATTGCTCATCTTGGAGTACCTCATAGAAGTGATGCCGCAAATTCGGTCGTTACACCTAAATAGTGTGTCTCGCACCCCAGATTGATATACAGCGGCCGGCCCCCCGGCCGACCTCGGCCGGCTGCCGGGCGGCGCCCGGGCGGGATCAGGTCGACGCCTGGGGACGACCGACGAGGACGAACGGCGCCCAGAAGTAGGGGTGCGGGTAGGACTCTCGCAGCTCGCACTGGGCGCTCTGCAGCGCGTGCGCTGGCTGACTGCCGCCGAGCAGGTTGCGGTAGAAGAGCTTCATGAACCGCGCCGTGCTCTCGTCGTTGACGTCCCACAGCGTGGCCATGACGGCGCGCGCGCCGGCGTAGAGCAGGCCGCGGGTCAGCCCCACCAGCTCGTCCGCGCCCCGCACCGTGCCCAGCCCGGTGCCGCAGCCCGACAGCACGGCCAGCTCGGCCTTGAGGCGAATACCGTACAGGTCGAGCAGGCTGAGATGGGTCGAGCCCAGCCGGATGGCCGAGAACATCGGATTGTCCTTGCGGTAGAGACCGTGGGTCGCCAGGTGGATGATCCGGCAGTCGCTGCCCCAGCGCCGGATCGCCTCGGGCGTCGCGTCGTCGCCGATCAGCAGCTGCGCGTCGGGCAGCACGCTGGCCACGGTGCGAGCCTCGTCCAGGATCATCGGCGCCCGTTCGTCGGGTACGCCCAGCACCAGCGAGTAGTCACCGGGCTGCGCCTCGCGCAGGCAGCAGAGACGGTAGACGGTGGCGCTCGGCGCGTAGGAGACCGGATAGCGGTCGATCAGAAACCGCTCGCCGTCGTGCAGGGCGTGAAACGGCAGGTGGTGCAGGAAACCGTGAGGCACGATCACCAGCTGGCTGGCTTCGAGATCGCGCACGACCGGCGCCAGCAGCAGGTCGTGGAGCTGCCACAGTAGCGACACGGTGCCGCTGAGCAGGAACTCGCCGAACTGCCGGACGTACTCGGGTCCGAGGCGGAACTTGCCGAGCTGGAAGCGCAGCTGCTCGTAGAGCTCCCGCGCCTCGCGGGCTGCCGCCAGCTCGTGCACCTCCAGGCGGTCGCGATAGAGCAGAAAGGCGAACAGCTCGTCCCGGCTGATGTAGTACTCGATCAGAGCGCCGTCCGGCGGTAGCACCGCGGACACCGCCTCGACGTCGGCCACGGCGGCGCCCTGCAGCGATCCCAGCTCCGCGTCGGCGGCCTGCAACCGGCGCTGGCAGCTCAGCAGCCGCTCCTCGCAGCGCAGCCGGTCGCGCTGCAGCGCTTCGATCGTGTCGAGCGAGCGCTCGTGGCCCGCCAGCTCCTCGGCAGCCAGCTGCCGGTTCAACCAGTTGAGCTCGCGGCGCAGCTCCTGCGCCTGGTGGGCCAGTCCCTCCTGCCCCGCGGCCACCGGACGCAGCTCGGCCGCGCCCAGCGCCAGCATGTCGGCCAGGCTGCGGGACTTGGCCCGCTCGACCAGCTGCCAGGCCGCGCGCCGGCCTGCCGCGCTGTCGCGGTCGTCCAGGGTGATCGCAACCAGCCCCTCGTAGACCGCCTGCTTGCCCTCACCGAAGGCGATCTTGAGCTCGTCGGAGCCGAGCTGGGACCGCAGCCGCTCGAGCGCGGCCTCGGCCTGACGGTAGGCCGACAGGGCGCCTGTCCGGTCTCCGGACCGCTCCATGGCCTGGCCGTGCACCAGATGGGCTTGCAGCTCGAGTATCGGCCGGCCGAGGGCGATTACCCGATCGAGCGCCGACAGGCACAGCTGCTCGGTCGTTTCGACTGCGCCCTCCTCCAAAGCCAGGCGCGCCAGCAGCAGCTCGCACAGGGCGGTGCGCGAGGGGATGCCCGCCTCGATGAAGCTGGCGAAAGCCGACTCGGCGAGCGGAGCGGCCTCGTCCGGCCGGCCCGCGGCGTAACGGCCGAAGGCCGCATACAGGTCGACCATCGCCGTCCACACCCGGTTGTCCTGCCGCGAGAACATCTGGCGAGCCCGGCCGAGCAGCTCCCTTGACGACTCTTCCTCGCCCAGCCTGCCGCAGGCGAGACCGCGGTAGGTGAGCGCCTTGGCCATTTCGTACTCCATCCCCAGCTCTCGAAAGCCGTCGTAGGCGCGCCCCGCCAGCTCCACCGCCTCGCCCGCCAGGTTGAGCTCGAGGTAGATCTCGGCCCGGTCGAGGTCGCACAGCGCGGCGTGGTGGTGGTCGCCGTTGGCCTCGCAGTCGCGTCGCGCCTCGTCGAACAGGCGCAGCGCCTGCGCGTACTCGCCGCGCAGAAAGTACAGATAGGCAATGTTGTACTCGACCTCGAGGCCGGTGTGCGTCAGGGCGTGTCGCCGGCAGTACTCGCGCGCCTCGACGTAAGCCGCCAGCGCGTTCGGGAAGTCGTTGAGATCCTGGTGGCAGACCGCGATGTTGCGCAGGGTGATGGCCACGTCGGCCGGCTGGCCGACTTGCCGCAGCTGCTCGTAGGCCGCTCGGTACCGCTCCAGCGCACGCGTGAAGTCGTCGCGCCGGGCGTGGATGTGGCCTACGTTGACCTCCAGGCGGCCGAGGTGCAGCCGGTCCTCGAGGCGGGTGAACACCGCGCGCGCGTCGCGCGCGAACTCGAGCGCCTCGCGGTGGCGACCGAGATGGCTGACGCTGCCGATAGCGCTGCTGCGGGTGATCGCGGCTTCGAGGTCGGCGCCCAGCGCATCGAACTGCGCGATCGCCCGCTGATAGAGCTCGAGCGCGCCTTTGTAGTCGCGGCGGTAGAGCCGCACGTTGGCGGCGGCGCGCAGGCTGCGGGCGCGGCTGGCGTCGTCACCGAGCTCTTCCGACAGCCAGCGCGCGGTGCTCGCAAGCCGAGCCGCCCGCTCGAGGTCTGCCCGGACGGTGCGTCCCACCTCCTCACACAGCTGCCAGACCAGCTCGCCGCGGCGCAGCTCCGGATGGCTCGCGAAATACTGTCTGCGCTCGCCGTCGTCTGCCAGCCGCGCCAGCGACTCGATGTCGATGCTCAAAGCCTCCCCGTCGTCTCCACGCTCCCCCCGCTGGCAGGCGGCCCGGGCGGCGGAAGTCCGGTGCTCGGCGGAGCACGCGCTCCTGCCGCCGGGTCGGCAGCATTAGAACGCACACCGCGGGTGCGCTCAAGCGACGCCGATCAGTCGAGACGGCGGGTGTCCACCCACTGCTCGCAGACCCTGCGGACCGCGTTGGCGCTCCGCGCGCTCAGAGCCGCTCGCGAGAAGGCGTCGATCTCGCTCTTGCCGACCCCTGCCCGGCGCAGCTCGTAGCGCACCATCGCCACCAGCACCAGGGGGTTCGGCGTCCGCTCGGTCAGGCGGATCTTCGGATAGCGGGTCATGACCCGGAGGCTCTCAGCGATGCAAGGACCCTGCCCACGGCGGGAGAGTGTCAGGCCGCGCTCGTCTGGCTACGGAGCGGCCAGCCGACGGCCTCCGGAGCCGGGGCTCCTTTCACCTCGGGGCAACTCGCAGCGCCATTCTGGCAGCATCTGCGGCCCTCCGCCCGACTATAATGCCACCGACTTCCGGCCGGAACCCGCGCTTGCCCACCCAGGTCAAAGGAGCCGTCATCCTCGCCCGCCGGGCGTTCGTCCGGGAGGAGTTCGGAGAGCAGGCCTGGGAGACGCTGCTGGCGGCGCTGCCCGCGTCCGACCGCGAGCTTCTCGGAGGCTTCGTCCTGACCGCCAGCTGGTATCCGTTCGAGCTCAACGAGCGGCTGGATGCGGCGATCGTCGAGCATCTGGGCGATGGCGACAAGGCCATCTTCGAGCGCATCGGCGCCTGGTCGGCCAAGAAGAACCTGGGCGGCGCGCACAAGACCTTCCTGACCCCAGGGGACCCCACGCGGTTCATGACGATGACGAGCCGCATCTACGACTTCTATTACGACACCGGGCACCGCGTATTCGAACCGTCCGGCCCGTCGGCCGGCGTGATGACCACCTACGACGCCGACACCATCTCCGAGACCGACTGCCTGACGGTGATCGGCTGGTACAAGGAGGCGCTCGCGATGTGCGGCGCCAGCGGGGTCGAAGTGCGGGAGGTCGCCTGCCGGGCGCGGGGTGACGAGTTCTGCCGCTACGAGCTGTCATGGAGCAGCTAGCAAGGCGTACCGCCGCCTCCCTGTTCTCTTTGACACAAAGTACTTGACAGAAGCGACCTCAGGCCCTACGCTGGCCGCGTGACGCAGCTCTCGGAGGCCAGCGCCAAGTCCACGCCCCCGGTCGCGCTGCACTCGCACGCCGCCGACAACCTGCGGTTCATCCGCCGGGCGATGGAGTCCTCGGGCTCGTTCACCTCGGTGCCCGGCCGCGGTGGCATGGCGATGGGGGCGAGCGCGCTGGGCGCGGCGGCGCTGGCCCAGTGGGTGGTGCCGGACCGTTGGCTGGCGGTGTGGCTGCTGGACGCGCTGATCGCTTTCGTCATCGGCGGCTGGGCCATGCGGCGCAAGGCGCGAGCCGAAGGGGTGAGGCTGTCGCGGGGGGTGGGCCGCCGCTTCCTGCTCAGCCTGGCGCCGCCGCTGGTGGCCGCCGCGGCGCTCACCGTGGCGCTCGCGGCGCTGGGCGCGGCGCGGCTGATCCCGGCCACCTGGCTGCTGCTGTACGGCGCGGCGGTGGTGACCGGGGGCGCCTTCTCGGTGCGTCTGGTGCCGCTGATGGGAGCCTGCTTCATGGCGCTCGGCGGCGTCGCGCTGGTCGTCCCCACGACCTGGTCGAACCCGCTGCTGGCCGCGGGCTTCGGCGGTCTGCATCTGGTCTTCGGCGCCATCATCGCGCGCCGCTACGGTGGCTGAGGCGCCAACCGTGAAACCGAAGCCCGACAGACCCGAATCCAAGCAGCCGCGGGACGAACCCCGCGACCGCCGCCTGCGCGGCCTGGCCGGCTACCTGGCCGACCCGGCGGCCGGCGAGTTCGACCGCCTGGTCTACGAGCGCATCCGGCTCGGCATCATGAGCACCCTGGCGGTCAATCCCACCTTGAGCTTCAGCGAGCTCAAGGAGCTGCTGCGCACCACCGACGGCAACTTGAGCGCCCACGCTCGCAAGCTCGAGGACGCCGGCTACATCAGCTGCAAGAAGAGCTTCAAGAACCGGCTGCCGCGCACCGAGTACAGCCTGACCGCCAAGGGCCGGCGGGCTCTCGAGCGCTATCTCGACCACATGGAGCGCCTGATCCAGGCGACGCGCACACCGTGACGCTGCACGACGCCGCCGCTCCGCGGCCCGCTCTGCACGTCGCCGTCATCATGGACGGCAACGGCCGCTGGGCGCGGCGGCGCGGCCTGCCGCGCTCCGCCGGCCACCGCGCCGGCGGCAAGGCCGTGCGGCGGGTAGTGGAGGCTGCACCCGAGCTCGGTATCGCCATCCTGACTCTCTACGCCTTCTCCGCCGACAACTGGCGGCGGCCGGCGGCCGAGGTGTCGGCCCTGATGGAGCTGTTCGAGCGCTACCTGGCCGGCGAGACCGAGCGCTGCCGCGAGCACGGCGTGCGGCTGAGCGTCATCGGCCGGCGCGACCGGCTGCCGCGCTCACTGGTGACGGCAATCGAGCGCGCCGAAGCGGCCACCGCCGCCGGCACTCAGCTGCACCTGCGGATCGCCGTCGACTACTCGGCGCGCCAGGCGATCGCCGAGGCGGCCTCCCGGCTGCGCGGCGGCCCCGCCTGCACCGAGCGCTTCGCCCGCCAGCTCAACCGCTCGGTGCACTCCGAGCCGGCGGCGCCCGACGTCGACCTGCTGGTCCGCACCAGTGGCGAGCAGCGGCTGAGCGACTTCCTGCTGTGGGAGTGCGCCTACGCCGAGCTGCACTTCACCGCCCGCTTGTGGCCCGACTTCGAAGCGGCCGACCTGGCCGCGGCGGTGGCGGAGTTCCGCCGGCGCGAGCGGCGTTTCGGAGGGCTCGCCGAGCCCGCCGTGGCGTCCGCGGTATGAGGCCGCCCACCGGGTGATGACGGGTCTCGATCGAGGAGTAGCGGCGGCCGCTGCCTGCGTCGTGCTGGCGGCGGCGGCCGGCGCGCGCGCCGCCGAGCCGGGCCCGCCGGCAGGCGAACGGCCACCGCCGGTGGCGGTGGACAGCGGCCGGCTGGTCGCCAATCTGCACCGGCCCGCCGGCGACGGACCGTTTCCAGCGGTCCTGGTCATCGGCGGCTCGGGCGGTGGCATCGGCTGGCAGGACGCCACCGGCGAGCTGCTCGCCGGCCACGGTTACGCCGCCCTGGCACTCGCCTACTTCGGCATGCCGGGGCTGCCCGCCCAGCTCGAGGGCATCCCCCTGGAGTACTTCACCGAGGCGGTGGACTACCTGGCACGCCAGCCGTTGGTCGACGCCGCCAGGATCGGCGTTGTCGGCGTCTCGAAGGGCGGCGAGGCGGCGCTGCTGCTCGCCTCACGCGACCCGCGACTGCGGGCGGTGGTGGCCTTCGTGCCCAGCTCGGTGGTGTTCCAGAGCATCGCCGACGATTGGCCGAGGAGCTCTTCCTGGTCGCTCGGCGACGAGGACGTGCCGTTCGTGCCGTACCTGATCGACGAGCGGTTCCGGCCCGACCGCCTGGCGGAGATGTACCGAGCCAGCCTCGATCAGCCGCAGGCCGCGGCGGCCACCATCCCGGTCGAGCAGATCGGCGGGCCGATCCTGCTGCTGTCGGGCCGGGCGGACGCCCTGTGGCCCTCGAGCCACATGGCGGAGCAGATCGTCGACCGCCTCGCGCGGGAGGGGTTCCGGCACTCGGTCGAGCACGTCGCCTACCCCGACGCCGGCCACCTCATCTCCCGCCTGACCGAGGACACCACCCGGCTGGGCGGCACGGTGGAGGGCAACCGGGCGGCTCAGCGCGACGCCCGGCAGCGGATGCTGGCCTTCCTCGAACTCCAGCTCGGCTGCCGGCCCGCTCCCTAGCCTGACCAGCGGGCCTGCGGCTCAGGTGGCGATCTCGAGCGCCGCCCACAGCCCGCCGGGGGCGTCCCGGTGGACGTCGACGAAGCCGCCACCGGCGTGGAACAGCGGCCGTCCCCTTTCGTCCTCGGAGCCCCCGCCGCGTTGGGCACACCAGCGGATCAGCACCTCGAGGTTCACCTTGGCGTCGCCGTAGCGCAGCTCGAGAAAGTAGCTCTGGCCGACGGTGATCAGGTTCGAGGTCTCGAAGCTGATGCCGGTGCGGCTCAGGTCGAGCAGCTTGAGGTCGCCGGGCGCATTCAGCGAGCCGAAGATGCCCGAGACCGGAAACCTCCCGTGTCGGCGTCGTTCGCGGCGCTTCATGCTACGTCAGAGCTCCCGGCGGTCTCCCGACTCTCTCACACAGTGCTGTCGCCGGCAACGCGCACCACGCCGCGCCCGCGACCGCGCGGGCTACACCCGGCGGCTCTTCCAGCGGCCGCGGCGGAACAGCACGATCGCCACCACCGCCGCCAGCGAGTACGACAGCGAGATCGCCCAGTAGACCCCGTCGGGCCCGATCCCGGCCCCATGCGCCAGCAGGTAGGCGAGAGGAATCTGGAACAGCCAGAAGCAGACGAAGTTGAGCCGGGTGGGCGTGTAGGTGTCCCCCGCACCGTTGAACGCCTGCACCATGACCATCTCCCAGGCGTAGAAGACGTAGCCGTAGCTGACGATACGGAAGCAGCTCACCGCGTTGTCGACGATTGCCGGGTCGCTGGTGAACAGGGCGACGATCTGCCGCGCCAGGGTCAGGAAGACGATGGCGATCGTGCCGAGAAAGGCCATGTTGAACCAGCCGGTGATCCAGACCGAGCGCTCCGCGCGATCCGGCCGCTCGGCGCCCAGGTTCTGGCCGACCAGTGTGGCGGCGGCGTTGCTCAACCCCCAGGCGGGCAGGATCGCGAACACGATCACGCGGATGGCGATGACGTAGCCCGCCAGGATGTTGCTGCCGAACGTCGACAGGATGCGGATCAGCCCGATCCAGCTGGCCGTCGCCACCAGGTACTGGCCGACGCCTCCCCACGACACCCGCAGCAGGCCGCGGATCACCTCCGGGTCCGGCAGGAAGTCGCGCGGCCGGCACGTCAGCCGGCCGCCGGCGCGCATCAGCATCCACAGCTGGAACAGCACGCCCGAGCCACGCCCGATGTTGGTCGCGATCGCCGCGCCGGTCAGCCCCAGCTCGGGAAACGGACCGAGGCCGAAGATCAGGCACGGGTCGAGCACCAGGTTGACGGCGTTCGCCAGCCACAGCGAGCGCATCGCGATCGAGGCGTCGCCGGCGCCGCGGAAGGCGGCGTTGATGAGAAACAGCAGCAGGATCGTGACCATGCCGCCGAGCATGATCCGGGCGTAGCTCGAGCCGGTCTCGACGACGCCGGGCGACGCCCCCATCAGCTCGAGTAGCCGCGGCGCGGCCAGTGCCCCCGCCACCCCCATCGCGACCGACACCGCGACACCGGCCAGAATCGCCTGCGCGGCCGCGCGCCCGGCGCGCTCGTACCGCTTCTCGCCCCAGCGCCGCGCCACCAGCGCGGTGGTCGCCATGCTCAGTCCTATCGCCACCGAATAGACGATGGCCAGCAGCGACTCGGTCAGGCCCACCGCCGCCAGCGGATCGGCCCCCAGCCGGGAGACGAAGAAAGCGTCGCACACCGCGAACACCGACTCGCCGGCCAGCTCCAGCACCATCGGGATGGCCAGCAGCATGACCGCGCGCGGCAGCGGGCCCGAGGTGAAGTCCTGCTGGCTGCCGCGCAGCGCCTCCCACACCGAGGACCAGAAGCCCCGGGCGTCGCTCGCGGCGTCGTTTGGAGTCGGGTCCATGACGGGGTATACGGGGATGGGGTCCTGGGTTCTCGGTGTCAGGCTCGCCCCCGGGGAGCTAGGATCCGGTCGTGAGCGCCGTCCGTTCCGCCAGCTCCCGCCGATCGGGCCCGCGGTCGGCCGTCGCGCTGGTGCTCCTGGTGGCCGGTTGCGCGGCCGGTCCCACGCTGGTCGATGACGACGCGGTCAGCGGCTTCGCACTCTACCGCTCGGGTCGGCTCGACCGGGCCGGGCTGGCCGAGCTGTGCCGTCAGGGAGTCGAGGAGATGGTCGTGCTGGACGGCAGCGGCCGCCGCGAGTGCGCGCTGCGTGCCGACGTCTGCCCGGCCCTACGGCTGCGCTACGACACCGCCCAGGACGCCCGCCGCCCGCTGACCGCCGGGTTCCTGGCCGCCTTCGATCGCTGGATCGAGGAGACGCGGCTCGCCGGCCGCAAGGTCGCCCTGCGCTGCCGTCACGGCTGGCACCGCGCCGGCCGGCTGACCGCCTGGTACCGCATGCGCCATCAGGGGTGGGCGAGCAAAGCGGCGATCGAGGAGATGCTGCGGGTCGGCCGCTTCATGAACCACCACCGCCAGCTCGAGCCACAGGTCGAGGCGATGGCCGACCTGCTGGCCGGCCGCCCGTGCTCGACCGCCGCCGAGCACTGCCTCGCCGAGAGCGCCGGACCGGTGCGCTTCCCGGCCGACGCCTGCGCGGCGCTCGCGCCCTGAGCGCCGGCGCGCGGCGTCGCTACTCGGCCCGACCCAGCAGGTTGGAGGAGTGGAAGTGGACCAGCCGCCACACACCGTCGTCGTCCAACCGCACCGCTGCCGAGCGGCGCCCGAAGTTGCCGGGCCGATCGACCACCCACGAGACCAGGGCGGCGCGCTCCCCGAGCCGCTGCACCCGTCGCAGCCGAGCCGCGGCGACCACGCCCAGATACGGCGGCTCACGCCGCCCGGCGCGCTCGGCCCGGGCGCGTCCTGCCTCGAACCGCCGCGCCATCTCCTGGCCGATGGCGACCTTGCCGTCCACCCGGTAGCTGGCGTCGGGGTGCGGAAAGAACATGGTGGCGTCCTCGGCGAGCGTGGTCATGAGACGGTCCAGGTCGAGATGGTCGAGCGCCGTGAGGAACTCGGTCACCACGCCGTCCGGGGTGTTGTCGGCTGCCGCCGCCGGCAGTGGCGCGGCAGCCGCCGCCAGCGCCAGCAGCGCCATCCATCCCGCCCGTGATCCTGCGCCGGTCAGCGCCCGCACCGTTGCCGCCTCCTCGTGGCCCGGCCGCCTAGCTGCTCACGCCACGGCCGCCACCCAGCCGAGCGGCCGCCAGGATCGCCGCCATGACGAGCACCACCGCGGCGACCGCGAACCAGCCGGGATGAGGGATCATGATCAGGTTGGCCACCGCCCCGAGCAGGATGAGGCCGCCGACGATCCAGGCGAAGACCGCCGGCTTGTCGCGCGCGATCCAGCAGGCGACGAGTCCGCCGCCGAACGCCGCCAGCGTCCAGGCGGCGAGCACGAACAGCAGAGCGCCGGCCGGCAGCGTCCGGACGTAGCCCGCGAGAGCCTCGGGGTCCTCGAAATCCAGGCCCTCGGGCACCGGGTAGACCGCGTGGCCCAGTGCCTCGATAGCCATCACCAGAGCGAACGCCACCGCGGCCCCCGCTATCACCGCACCGATCTTGCGCGCCATTCGGGTCCTCCCTCGAGGTGCGGCCGCCGGCAGGTCACTGCCCGAACTGCCGCAGGTGGTGGTCGAAATGCTTATAGCAGAAATAGCCCCAGTCGCGCCCGCTCATCGGCCCGAACAGAGCGTGGTCCGGCCACGCCTGGTCGCGCCGGCGCCGGCCGAAACGCTCGACCAGCTCGATCAGCCCGTCGAGATCCGCCTGCCAGTCGCCCGGTGCCGTGACAAACGCCTCGCTCGGTCCGCGGATACGGCCCCTGGGCCAGGGCAGCCAGTAGATCGACGCCTTGCGCACCAGCGCCCAGCGCAGCGGTCCGGGGTAGGCCGCCACCGGCACCTCCCCCAGACAGTGGCGCATCTGGTCACTCAGGTGGGCCACCATCTGCGGCGCGCTCATCCGCCCCCAGCGCGCAGGGGTGCGCGCGGTGAGCCGCCCGAGGCGCGCCAGCACCTCGGCGCGACGCCCACGATCGAACAGGTCGCGGGGCGTTGCTCCGCTCTTCATCGGTGCGCCCGAGGCTAGCAGCCGCTAGGGCGAAGCGCCGCTCAAACGGAGCGGGAGAAACCGGAAGCCCGGTTCGACGCTCGACAGCCCGACGAGGAACAGCTGCAGCCAGGCGAGCAGCGCCGCGCCGCCGCCGTAGGTCACGAGCTGGAACACCCGTTCCCCGAAGCCACGTCTGGGCAGCGCCCGGAAGCGCAGCCACAGCAGCACCACCAGCAGCAGGTTGACCAGCATCAGCCGGCGCACCAGCGAGAACCCACCGCCCAGGTCCTCGAACCAGAACAGCCAGAAGGCGACCAGCGACCCGCTGTTGAACGGCCAGGCGGGTTTCGGCGGAAAGCGCGCGAAGGCCGCCAGCGACACCAGCCGGTTGAGGCCCACCCACACCAGCACCAGCATCAGGCTCTGCACGGCCACCGGCCACCCCGCCAGACGACTGCGCCAGCCGATCATCACGGCACCTAGGCCAACCGCGTGCCGTCGGCCACCGGGCGCTCCGGCACCGCCAGCACCACCGCGCCGTCGTCACGGTAGAAGCCGGTGACCAGCACCTCGGAGCGCATCGGGCCGATCTGCTTGGGTGGAAAGTTGGTCACCGCGACCACCTGACGGCCGACCAGCTCGTCGATGGAGTACAGGTCGGTGATGCGGGCGCTCGACCGCTTGCGTCCGATCTCGGGGCCGAAGTCGACGGTCAGCTTGTAGGCTGGCACTCGCGCCTCGGGAAACGGCTCGGCAGCCACCACCGTGCCGACGCGCAGCTCGACCGCCTCGAAGTCGCTCCAGTCGATGGTGCTCGCGCTCATTCGCCGCGCCGCCGGCTGTGGGTTCCCCAGCGGCAGATCAGGAAGTCGAAGTCCGCGGCGCCGTCGCGCGCGCCGCCGCAGTCTTGCGGCGCTCAGGGCTCGATGCCACCGCTCATCACCCGATCATCTCATCCTGGCAAGGCGGCGGAGCCGCGGCAGGAAGCGGCCGGTGCGCCGCGCGTAGTCGCGGTAGGCCTCGCCGAACCGCGCCTCGAGCTCCGCCTCCTCGGCCGGCAGCCGCAACCTCACCAGCACCAGCGCCAGGGCGGCGGCGGCGAGCAGGAACCAGCTGGCGGCCAGCAGCCCTAGGCCGGTGAAGATCACCGCGCCGGCCGAGTACAGCGGGTTGCGCACCCAGCGGTAGGGGCCGGTGGTCACCAGCCGGTGGTCGTCGTGGGTCATCACCGTCGGCGAGACGTTGCGTCCCAGCGCGCGCTGTGCCGCCGCCACCAACGGAATGCACGCCGCCACCACCAGCGCCCCCGCCCAGCGCACCCCGGCGGGCAGCTCGAGCAGCGACCAGCCGAGCGGCCGCGGGTAGACCACGTACACCAGGCAGTACAGCCACAGCGCCAGCCCGCCCAGCCGCAGGGCGAAGAAGATCGGCCGGCTCTCCAGCGAATAGTCGATCCGGCGGCCGGCCTGCGCCCGGCGCCGGTAGCTGCCCACCACCCCCAGCAGCACCAGGAACAGAGCGGCGAAGGCGAGCCGGTAGATCACGTCGTGGCTCCGCGCGGCCTCACCCGTCGGGCTTGAGCTCGATGCGCCAGGCGCCGAACGGCAGGCTGCCGACGTTCTCGACCGCGTGCAGCCCTTCCGGACCCAGCCAGTCGGGGGTCACCGGCGACGACGGATCGGGCTCGGAGCGCGACTCGAAGCGCAGCTCGCCGTCGGCACCGTAATAGCGGATCCGCGCCGGCTGGTCGACCAGCATCACGCTCGGCCAGCGGTGGGTGTGCATCGGCTCGCGCTCGCCCGGCGGGATCACCACCCGCAGCACCCGCACCCGCTCGTTGTCGAGCACGACGAGATGGGAGTCCGGAGCGGCGGCGACCGCGTCGGCGCTGTCCGGCCACGGCCAAGGCGGCGCCGGCGCCAGCAGCTCGGCCAGCTCCACCAGCTCGAACTGCGGCGAGGCCAGGGCGGCGTGGCGCAGGATGGGAACGTGCCCCGAGCCGATGACGAGCAGCAGCCGGTCGCCCTCCATGTCGGCGATCCGCTGCAGGTTGGCGAAGATCTTGAGGTTGCGGTTGAACCAGGCGGTCTTCGAGTCGACGCCGGGGTACTCCGTCGAGCTGCCGACTTCGAAGTTGCCGACCAGGTACTGGCCGTGCGACAGCGCCAGCTGCTCGGGGGAGTTGATGCGCAGCAGGTAGTCGGCGAGCGGCATGCGGGTCTTGAGCTCGTCCTCGTAGCGCAGCTGGCGCTCGTAGAGCTCCCACAGCGGGCCGTCGAGCCTCCCTTCCTGCCCGTGCGCGGCGGCGTACTCGTCGGGGTCGACCCACGGCTCGTAGAACCGCCGCTTGGCGTCGACCGCCCACACCCGCTGGTGGCCCAGCGCGGCTGCCAGCCGGAAACCGAGCTGCTCGAGCTCGTCGGGCGACGGCGGCGAGCCGCCGGCGCGGTAGGCGGCGTAGCGCCGGTCGAGCCCGGCCTGGTCGGCGACCGGCCACTCGACGGCGATCTTGTTCGGCCGGAAGCCGGCCAGCCGCTCGACCAGCGCCGCCACCTCGGCCTGGCGCTCGGGGGACAGGATGTCGACGTCGTGCTGCGGCCGGTAGCTGTCGAGCCCGGCGTCCTTGAAGTGGAAGGTACCGAGGATCGCCAGCTCGACCGGCGGCCCCGGCCACTCCGGCCCGGCGGCCTCGTCGGCGGCGGCCGGCGGCCCGGGCGCCGCGGCGAGCCCCAGCACCAGGGCGATCCAGGTGGCACGTGCGATGGCGCCCCTCATCATCTGCCTCCTCGTCTCGTGGCGGTTGTCGAGATCGTCGACGGATTCTGGGCCGGATCGTAACCGCGTCCGGCCACGCCCGCCGTTTGCACGCCGCTCACCGGCGCTCCAGCAGCCAGACCGCGTCGGTGGTCTCGGTCTCCAGGAAGCGGCACTCCTCTTCCTCGTGCCGCAGATAGTCCGACACGGCGGCGGCCAGCTGCGGACGGGCGCGGGTCAGCGCCGCGGCGCGCTCGCGGATGGCCGCCAGGTTCGCCCGGTTGACCGCCGCCAGCTCGGCGCGCGGCACAAGCGACTCGCCGACCAGCCGGTCGCCGTGGGCGGTGAGCCGGCGCCGGGTCTCCTCGAGCGGAAACGAGTGCTCGTAGCCTGGCCGCGCCGAGGCCGCCGGCCGGGCCAGGAAGCCGTCGTCGATGACCACGTAGCCGCCGCGGCGCACGGTGCGCCGCAGCGCGCCGACGCACGCCGTGATGCCCCCCAGCACGCCGGTCCCGACCGCCGCCAGGACGACGACGTCGTGGCCGCCGAGCCGCTCGACCGCCCGGCGCAGGTCGTCACGCTCGAATCGGCACCGCTCGTCGACCCCAGCCGCCGCGGCACGCTGGCGGGCGCGCTCGAGGAACGGCGGAAACAGGTCGATGCCCAGCACCTCGAAGCCCAGCTCGCGCGCCAGCCGCACCGCGACCGCGCCGGTGCCGCAGCCCAGCTCGAGCGCCCTGGCGCCGTCGCCGAGGGGCGTCCGCCGGCGCAGCAGCTCGACGATCCGGTCGGGCCAGCTGCCCAGCACCGGCAGATCGGCGAGCAGCTCGGGCAACCACGGCAGCAGCTCGCCGGAGATGCCGAACGACGACGCGATCTGCGTCGTCGCCTCGCCCGCGTCGGCGTCCGTGGCGGGGAGGCCGCCGCCCTCGACCCGCTCGCTCAGCCGGCGTACCCCGCGGACGGCGGCGACTCGGCGCCGGGTCCGGCGGCAGCGGGCGGGCCGGGCCTCAGCTCCAGACTGTGCGGTTGGCAGCCGCCACCGCGCCGCGAGCAGCCGCGGAAGGTCGCCCGCGAGCCGGTGGCGTCGAGCGCCAGGCCGCGCACCACGATCGCCGGCGGGTACTCGCCGCGCCACTCCACCACCCAGTCGTCGAAGACCGTCTCGCCGGTCGCCGCCTCCACCACCAGCAGGCGGGCACCCCGCACCACGAAGGCGGCGGTCGAGCTGTCGGCGGACCAGGCGATCGTGTCGCACCAGTCCATGTCCTCGGCCAGCCGGCGCACCAGCCGCGGCGACTCACCCCGGCGCCCTATCCGCAGGCTCTGGCTCGGCGGGTCGATCGCCGGGTGGTTGCGGACCAGCGCGACGTAGCGGCCGTCCGGGGACTCGGCCTCGAGGGCCACCCGGGGCAGCCCGAGATCCGCCTTCGAGCAGCCCGCGGCGAGGATCGCCACCAGCCCGGCCACAAGCACCACGGTTCGCATCATCCCTCCTGCTCGCCATCGGCTCGCCCGTCCAGCCAGCCGGCTCGGCGCGCCCAGTCGGCGATCTCCCGCTGCCGTGCGCGCCAGCTTCGGGGCGGTGCGTCGCCCTCGACACGCGCCCGGCGGCGCGCCTCGGCGACCGCCTCGGCGAGCGGCGGCAGACCGGCGGCGTGGCGCCGCTGGTCGACGCCGCCGGCGTCTTCGATCGGCCACGGCTCGAGCCGGCCGTGGCGGTCCCAGTCGAGGATCGTGCCGTACAGCTGCGGCCGCCGCTGGTTGAAGCGGATGCGGTCGGTAAGCAGAGCCAGGTGGCGGGCCGGCGCCTCGCCGGCCGCTACCGCGGCCGCCAGCAGCTGGCGGCAGCGCAGCTGGAGAGCCGGCGAGCCGATGGCGTGCTGGGCCACCAGCCAGGCGGCCTCGGCGCCGTCCTCTCCCACCCGCGAGACCCCGGGCCAGCCGCCGCGATCGACGACCGCTTCGAGCCGCCGTCCGTTGTCGCGGTGCAGCCGCGCCATCGCCTCGTTGTAGCCGTCGAACAGCTCGCCGGATCGGGCCAGGCGACGGCGCAGCCCGAGGTCGCGCCGGCTGAGCTCCAGCAGCTCGCGGCGCAGCTCGGGGTCGGCGGGAGGCCGCGGGGTCGACGACGGCAGCGGGCGCTCGCGGACTCCCCCCGCCGCCCCGGCATCCGGCGCCCGCCGCGCGTCGCGCCCCCGGCCGACGCCGCTCACGGCAGCCTGTGCCCCACCGGCGCCCCCTCACCCGCACCCCAGACCAGCCGGTCGACCGCGCCGTCCTCGCCGCGCCCGAAGCGCACCGTGGCGTAGAGCATGCGCGAGAACCAGGCGCCGTCGGCCAGCGCCACCAACTCCGACTCCCCGCCCTGGTTCGCGCGTGCCAGCAGCCGGCCGTCGGCGGCGCGGAGCGTGACGACGAACCCGGGCCCGAACCGGTAGCTGCCGGACAGCTCCACCGGCGGCTCCGGCGGCGGGTTGGCCCAGCGCGGTCGGGGCGGCGGCTCGTAGGGCTCACTCAGCACCGCCGCTGCCACGCCACGCCGGATCTCGTCCCGGGCCACCGACTGCACGTTGCCGAGGACCGCCACGGTCACGCCGTCCTCGAGGTAGCTCGCCAGGTCGCTGGCGTAGCCCGCCACCCGCCCGTCGTGGCCCACGACCTCCCGCCCAAAGCGGCGGAAGACGCTGACGCCGTAGCCGTAGCCGTGGCCGTGATCGCGGGTCATCCTGGCGTAGGCGGGCGGGCTCAGCAGCCGGCCGCCGTGCAACGCCCGCGCCCAGACCAGCAGATCGCCGGCCGTCGACCACAGCGAGCCCGAGCCGCAGGTGAACGCCGGCGACACCGGCACCGCCGGCGTCAGCCCGTCTCGTCCCCACGGGTCGTAGCCCGGCACCCGTCCGGCGACCGCCGGCGCCGGGCCGTCGTGCGCCGTCCGCTCCATGCCCAGTGGCTCGAAGATGCGGCGTGCCAAGTAGTCGCCGTAGCTCGTGCCCGAAGCGCGCTCGATGATCGCCGCCAGCACGGCGTAGCCGCCGTTGCTGTAGGCGAACGCCGAGCCCGGCGGATGGGTCAGCTCCATCCGGCCGAGCTCGGCCACGACCTCGTCGAAGCTGCCGTCACGGCCCGCGGTGCGGCCGAAGCTCGGCAGCGAGTAGATGTCGGCCACGCCGGCGGTGTGGGTGAGCAGCTGCTCGATCGTGATCGCTGCGCCGTGGCGGAACTCCGGCAGATGCCGCGCCACCCGGTCGCCGGTCGTCAGACGCCCCTCCTGCTCGAGCAGCAGCACTGCGGCGGCGGTGAACTGCTTGGAGACCGAGCCGATCCTGAACGATCCGTCGGGCCGGTGGGGCACGTCGAGCTCGACGCTGGCCCGGCCGTAGGTCAAGACCAGCGGCGGCTGTCCGTCGCGCTCGACGGCGACCACCCCCATGAAGTCGGTGGCCGCCAGGTACGGTGCCACGGCTGCGTCGATGGCCGCCCGCAGCCTGGCGACCGCCGCCTCCGAGGCGGCTGCCGGCGGCACACCGGCGGCCAGGACCAGCCCGGCCAGCAGGATGGCAAGGCGACGGGCTCGGCCACTCCTCGCCCGGCTCGCGGCCGGCCCCGCCCCCATCCGCTGGCTTTCGACCCGCATGCTCGGCCTTCGGCCCACCCCCGGCAGGCTACCACCCGGTCGAGCGATAGACTGCGCGCGATCTCGCCTGCCGGAGATACGGTCGATGGAAACGATGCTGGGGGTTCTCCTCGTGCTGCTGGTGCTGGCGGTACCGCTGGCGGCGCTGGTGCTCGCCATCCTGGCGACCGTACGGCTGCGGCGGCTGGAGGACCGCCTGCGCTGGCTGGAGACCGGCCTGGCCGAGCTGCGGCGGGGGCCGCCAGACGAGGCCGCGCCGGCGGCGCCGCCCGCGCGGCCGACCGAGAAGAGGGCGGCACCGGCGGAGGAGCGCGTCGCCGCCCCGCCACCGGCCGCCGAACCGGCGGCGCCGGCTGCCGCGACCGCTCCGGGAGCGGCCGTCGAGGCCGAGCTGCCGCCGCCGCCGCGGCCTCCCCGCTCGCCCGCCGCCGCGCGCCGTCCCCGGCTTTCGCTGCGTGACGTCGAGAAGAGCCTGGGTGCCAAGCTGCCGGTCTGGCTGGGAGCGGTGGCACTGGTGCTGGCGGCAGCGTTTCTAGTCAAGCTGTCGTTCGACCGCGGCTGGCTGGGACCGGCGGTGCGGGTGGCGCTCGGAGTGGTGTTCGGGGTCGCGCTGCTGGGCGCCGGCCAGTGGCTGCACCGCAGCTCGGCACAGGTGGCTCAGGGGCTGTCGGCCGCCGGCATCGCCACCCTGTTCGTCGCCCTCTACGCCGGGGTCAACCTGTACGGGCTGATCGGCCCCGCCGCCGGCTTCGCCTTGATGGCGTTGACCACCGCCGTGGCGGTCGGGCTGTCGCTGCGCCAGGGACAGCTGGTGGCGGTGCTGGGGCTGGTGGGCGGGTTCGCCACCCCCCAGCTGGTGCGCACCGACTCCCCCGACGCCAAGGTCCTGTTCCTCTACCTGCTGCTCCTCCAGCTCGGGCTGCTGGCGGTGGGCCGCAGACGCGGCTGGTGGGCGCTCACCGGCGCCGCTTTCGCCGGCGGCCTTGCCTGGCTCGGTCTGTGGCTGGCCGGACCGTTCCGCCAGACCGACGCCTTCTGGCTGGGTCTGTTCGTGGTGGTGTCGGCCGCGCTCTTCGCGGTGGTACCGGTGACCGGACCGGACCGGCCACGGCAGCTCGGCTGGCTGGCCGGCGCAGGCGGCTTCGCCGGCCTGGCGTTGCTGACCGTGCGCGCCGACTACGGCCCGGCCGAGTGGGGCTTCCTGGCGCTGCTCGGCTCCGGCGCCCTGGTGCTGGGACGCCTCGAGCCGCGCTACCAGCTGCTGGCCTGGGTCGGCGCCGCGGTGCCGGCGCTGCTGCTCGCCTACTGGGGCCTCGAGCTCGAGCCGGCCGAGGCCGAGCGGTTCCTGTGGGTGGTGCTGCTGCTCGGCGCGCTCCATGCCGGCGGGGCCTACCTGGCCCTGTGGGGCTCGTCGCAACCGGCCCGCTGGGGCTGGTTGTCGGCCGCTGCCGGCACCGGTGCCCTGCTCCTGGCGACGCTCGGCGCCAAGACCGCCGGGCGAGAGTTGCCCTGGGGAGCGATCTGTCTGGCGCTGGCGCTCCTCTACCTGGCGGCGGCGCTGCCGGTCGCCCGCCGGCGCGGCGTGGCGGCCGGCTGGGAGTCGGCGCTGGCGGCGCTGGCCACCGCGGTGACCGCCTTCGTCAGCCTGGCGCTGCCGCTCGAGCTCGACAACCAGTGGCTGACCGTCGGCTGGTCGCTCGAGGTGACGGCGCTGGTCTGGCTCGCCGGTCTGCTGCGCGTGGCGATCCTGCGGCGGCTGGCGTGGCTGCTGGCGGCGGCGGTGGCTTTCCGGCTGCTGCTCAACCCGCTGGTGCTCGAGTATCCGATCGGCCTGCACCCGGTGTTCAACTGGCTGCTGTACGGCTACGGCGTGCCGGTCGCGGCGTTCGCGACCGCCGCCTGGCTGGCCCACCGGCAGAGTAGGAGCCGGCTGTCGGAGGCGCTCCAGCTCGGCGCGATGGCGCTGACCGCGATGCTCGCCACGCTGCTCGTGCGACAGGGGTTCCATCCCGGCGAGCCGGGCGCCGGCGGCGCCTCGCTGATCGAGATCGGGACCTTGACCGTGGCCTGGCTGGCGCTCGGCTGGGCCCTGCTGGAGGCCGCCGGCCGCTGGCCGCTGCGCACCGCGCGTTGGGCGGGCGCGGCCCTCGCCTGGCTGGCGCTTCTGGCGGTGCTCGACCTGGCGTTCACCAGCAACCCGGCGCTGGCCCACGAGGCGGTGGGCGGCACGCCGGTGTGGAATTGGCTGCTGTGGATCTACGGCGTGCCAGCGGCGCTGCTGGCCCTGGTGGCGCGAGCGGCGCGGCGGCGCGGGCTGCCGCTACTGCCGGCCGCCGGCCGCCTGGCGACCCTCGCCCTCGTCTTCCTGCTGGTGACCCTCGAGACGCGCCAGGCGTTCCGCGGCGCCTACCTCGACCGCGGTGCGGCCAGCCTTGCCGAGCAGTACGCCTACTCGGCGGCTTGGATCCTGCTCGGGCTCACCCTGCTGGCGGGCGGCATCGCCGGCCGCGGCCGGCTGCTGCGGTTCGCCTCGCTGGCGGTCATGCTGCTGGCGGTGGGCAAGGTGTTCCTGTGGGACCTGGCCGAGCTCGAGGACCTGTACCGGGTGTTGTCGTTCCTCGGCCTCGGGCTGAGCCTGCTGCTGATCGCCTGGCTGTACCAGCGTTTCGTCTTCCGCGACGAGCCGGCTGCGGACGGGGAGCCGCAGGCTTGAGCACGCCGGCAGGCGGCGGGCTCGCCCGGCTGCGCACCCTGGTGGTGAGCCTGGCGGCCTGCCTGCCGCTCGGCGGCGCGATCCAACCCGAGCCGCCGACGATCCCGGGCTTCCTGTACGCGCGCACCGTGGAGGTGACCCGGCCGGGACCGCAGCGGGTGGAGCTGGACCTCGCTGCCCTCTCCCACATGCACCCGTCGGGTCGCGATCTGCACCTGTTCGCGCCCGACGGCCGCGAGCTGGCGCGGCGCCTGGAGCGCGCTCCGGACGCGGCGGGCGAGCAGCCCGCGGCGGTGGCGGCGGTCGAGCCGCGAGACGGCGGCTGGTGGGTCCGCATCGACGCCGGCAGCGACCCGTCGCCCCACCGCGCCCTGCGCTTCGAGTTCCGTCACGACCTGCTGGCACCGGCGGTGCGGCTCGAGGCCTCCGGCGACGGCGCGGCCTGGCGGTCGCTGGTCGAGCGCGATCTGTTCCGTCTCGGCGACGAGGCTGGCGCGGCACAGTTCGCCCTCGACTACGAGCCCACCTCCGACCGCCACCTGCGTCTCGCCTGGCCGGGCGAGGCCGGCTTCCCGGCGGTCGAGCGGATCCGCCTGGTGCGCGGGCCCAGCCGCGCGATCGAGCAGCGCGTCGAGCGGCCGGCGAGCGAGCCCGGACAGGCCGGCGGCGCCCGCTACCGGATGCGGCTCGACGCCCCCGGCGCGGTGCGGCTGCGGTTCGAGCTCGACGCCAGCGGCGCGGTCGGCTACCGCCTCGCCGTCGCCCGCGCCGGCCGCTGGGAGACGACCGCCGAGGGGCTGTGGGCGCTGGGCGCCGGCGCGCCGGCTCGGCGCAGCCTGCCGCTCGCACCGGTCGGCCAGCGGTCCGACCTGCGGCTCGAGCTGTACGGCGAGCCGACGCCCCGCCTGGTGGCCTGGACCGCCGAGTACCCGGCGCGCGCGGTGCTGTTCACCGCCGAGACCACCGGTCTCCACACCCTGGCCTACGGCTCGCACCGCGCCACCACGCGCACCGCGCCGGCCACCGACTCGCCGCTCGCCAGCCGGCTCGAGCCGGGTCCCGAGACGGCGTTCGAGCCGCCGCCGCCGGAGACCGCGCGGCCGGCCCAGGCGCTCGACGCCGGCACGGCGAGCGCCAGCTGGACGGTGACGGCGCCGGGCGCCGAAGTCGCCAGCGTGGTGCGCCTGGAGCTGCCGGCTGGCGTCTATCCGCTGGTGCGGCGCGATCTCGGCAACCTCCGCCTGTCGGCCGCCGGCCGCGAGCTGCCCTACCTGGCGCACCGGCCCGACCTGCCGGTAGCGGTCGGCGCCCGCCAACGGGTGTCGCCCGAGCCCTCCGGCCGGGGCCGCAGCCGGGTCGAGACCGAGCTGCCGGCCGGCACGGTGCGGCTCAGCCAGCTCGAGCTGACCGCAGACGACGCCCCGTTCCGCCGGCTCTTGCGCGTCGGCTTTCCCGACCCGGCACCCAAGGCCGGGGAGCCGGCCGAGACGTGGCGCGGCGGCTGGCGGGCCTGGGCGTGCGAGGACCACGGCCCGCTGCCGTGCCGCTTCGAGCTGGCGCTCGACGGCGTCGCGGCCGCGCGGGTGATCGTAGAGCTCGACGACGGCGACAACCCGCCCCTCGGCCGGCTCGAGACGGCGGCCTGGAGGCGGCGCGACGAGCTGGTCTTCGTCTGGCCCGAGCGCGGCCCGGTGACCCTGGTCGCGGCGGCGCGCAACGTGCGGCCGCCGCGCTACGACCTGACGCTGGCGGCCGACCGGCTGCTGGCTCGGCAGTGGGTCCCGGCCGAGCTGGACCTGGCTGCCGCCACCGGCGCGGCGGCCGAGCGCGGACGGCTCGGCCGGATGGTGCTCTATGCCGCGCTGGCGCTCGCCGCGGTCGCCCTGCTGGCGCTGCTGTACCGGATGCTGCGCGCTCCCGGAGACGGCGGGGCCGCAGCCGGCTAGCCGAGGGTCGGCCGTCCTCACGCGCGCGGGCTCGGGGGGCGCCGACCGGTTCAGTCGGAGCGCTCCCGGCCGTGTCCGGTGGGGAGCGGCGGGGGCTTGACAAGACAGTTAACCTGGTTAAACTCTAACCTGGTTAAGCAAATGTCGGCGAGCCGCCAGACCGCCACCAGCGAGCCCCCCCGTGCCGCACCGAGCAACGGCAACGGGCGGTTCGAGCTGCTGCGCTACTCGCACATCTTCGCGTCGGCGGTGCGCGACCTGCTCGAGCTCAAGCTGCTGCGCGAGGTGACCGACGACCCGCTCACCCTGCCGCAGTTCCATCTGCTCAAGCTGATCTCGCTCAACGGCAGTCACCAGGTCGGCGAGGTCGCCCAGTTCCTCGGCGTCAGCCCGCCGGCCGCGACCAAGAACATCGACAAGCTGGAGGGGCTGGGGCTGGTGGCCCGCAGCCCTTCCGAGCACGACCGGCGAGCGACCCTGCTCGCCTCGAGCGACAGGGGCCGCCGGCTGGTCGAGCGTTACGAGGCGCTCAAGGAGGAGCGGCTGGAACCGGTGCTCGAGGGTTTCAGCGACAAGGAGCTGAAGCAGTTCACCGCGCTGCTGGAGCGGTTCGCGCTGCGTCTCATCCGGCAGGAGGACTCGGGCGAGGGCCTCTGTCTGCGTTGCTCGGCCTACTACGCCGAGTCCTGCCCGGTGACGCACCTGCGCGACGGCTGCCCCTACCAGAAGGTGCGCGACAGCCGCGCGGCGCAGAAGAAAGCTGTTTAGCCGGCCCGCAGCCACCGGCCGCGAGCCGGCTGGACGGGCCGCTGGGCATACCGGATGAAGTTCTGGCGACAGCCGCTCGACAGCCAGGCGATCGTCGTCGCCCGTGGCGAGCTGGTGATCTTCGAGGAGCGCTGCAAAGGGTGCGGCTTCTGCGTCGAGTACTGCCCGCGCGACGTGCTGGCGCTGGCGCGCCGGTTCAACCGCAAGGGCTACCACCCGCCGGAGGTGGTGCGCACCGGCGACTGCCTGAACTGCAACCTGTGCGAGATGATCTGCCCCGAGTTCGCGATCTTCAGCTACGCGGCGGCGCGGCCGGCTCCGGCGCGCGCGCGGGAGGCCGGCGGATGAAGGCCGACCCCGCGGGCGTGCTGACCGGCGCCCACTACCTCGACGGCGACTTCGCCTGCGGCGAAGGCGCGATGGCCGCCGGCTGCCGTTTCGTCGCCGGCTATCCGATCACGCCGTCGACCGAGGTGGTGGAGCGGATCGCGCACCGCTTCCCCACCTTCGGCGGCACGTTCATCCAGATGGAGGACGAGCTCGCCTCGATGGCGGCGGTGGTCGGCGCCTCGTGGACCGGCACCAAGGCGATGACCGTCACCAGCGGCCCGGGCTTCAGCCTGATGATGGAGAACATCGGCCTGGCGGCGATGATGGAGACGCCCTGCGTGGTGGTCGACGTGCAGCGCGGCGGGCCGTCCACCGGGCTGCCGACGATGGTCGGCCAGGCCGACGTCATGCAGGCGCGCTGGGGCTCGCACGGCGACTACGAGGTCATCGCGCTGTGCCCGCAGTCGCCGCAAGAGGCGTTCGACCTGACGATCGAGGCGTTCAACCTGGCCGAGATCTACCGCGTGCCGGTGCTCGTGCTGCTCGACGAGTGCGTCGGCCACATGACCGAGAAGGTGGTCATCCCGCCGGCCGACGAGATCGAGATCGAGCCGCGCCGGCTGACCGCCAGGTCGCCGGCCGACTATCAGCCGTACGCGCTCAACGGCCGGCCGGTGCCGGAGTTCGCCCGTGCCGGCGACGGCTACCGCTTCCACACCACGGGTTTGACCCACGACGAGCGCGGCTACCCGGTGATGAGCGCCGACTGCCAGGAGCGCTGCGTGCGCCGGCTGGTGGAGAAGATCCGCGACAACGCCGACCAGATCGTGCGCCTCGAGGAGGACGGCACCGAGGGTGCCGAGGTGGTGGTGGTCGCCTTCGGCATCACCGCGCGGGTGGCGCGGCTGGCGGTCCAGCAGGCGCGAGCGCGCGGCGTCGCCGCCGGCTTCGTGCGCCTGGTGACGCTGTGGCCGTTCGCCGAGCGGCGCATCGGAGAGCTGGCGGTGACCGCCCGCGCCCTGCTGGTGCCGGAGATCAACTACGGCCAGATGACGCTCGAGGTGGAGCGCTGCGCCGCCGGCCGCGCGGCGGTGCGCGGCCTGTTCCACGGCGGCGGCGGGGTGCACGACCCCGAACGGATCGCCGACGCGATCGTGGAGGCGGCAGCATGACGACGACGAGCCCGGGGCTGGTGCGAGAGCCGCCGATGGAGCACCCGCTGGCGCCGTTCCTGCGCATGGAGCGGATTCCGCACGTCTGGTGCCCGGGCTGCGGCATCGGCACCGTGGTGCAGTGCTTCGCCACCGCTCTCGAGCGCGCCGGCTGCGACCTCGACAAGACGGCGGTGGTTTCCGGCATCGGCTGCTCGGGGCGCGCCGCCGGCTATCTCAAGCTCGACGGCTTCCACACCACCCACGGCCGGGCCATCCCGTTCGCCACCGGCTTGAAGCTCGGCCGGCCCGAGCTGCTGGTGACGGTGATCTCGGGCGACGGCGATCTGGTGGGGATCGGCGGCAACCACTTCATCCACGCCGCCCGCCGCAACCTGGACCTGCTGGTCGTCCTGATCAACAACTTCATCTACGGCATGACCGGCGGCCAGAACGCTCCCACCACCCCGCTCACCGCCCGCACCTCGACCATGCCGTTCGGCAACTTCGAGCCGCCGTTCAACCTGCCGCACCTGGCCGCCTCGAGCGGCGCACCCTACGTCGCGCGCTGGACCTGCCTGCACATCCGGCGTCTGACCTGGACGATCGAGGAGGCGATCGGCCGCCGCGGCTTCCGCCTGATCGAGGTGATCGCGCCCTGCCCCACGCTCTACTCGCGGCTCAACAAGCTCGGTACCGGGCTCGACGGCATGCGCTCCTACCACGACAACGCCGTCATCCGCCACGGTGCCGAGACCTCCGAGGTGGCGATCGACTTCGACGGCCCGATCGTCTGCGGCAAGTTCGTCGACGTCGAGAAGCCGACTTTCCACCAGCTGATGGACGAGCACTACGGCAAGGTCCTGGGCGAGCGCTATGTCCCGATGCCGCCCTCCGGAGGCATGCTCGATGGCGGCTGAGCGCCAGCGAATCGAGATCCGCATCACCGGCTTCGGCGGCCAGGGCGTAGTGCTGGCCGGGCACATCATCGGCCGGGCGTGCGCCATCCACGCCAACCGCCAGGCGACCATGGTGCAGAGCTTCGGCCCGGAGGCGCGCGGCTCGGCGTGCAGCGCGACGCTGGTGGTCTCCGACCACGAGGTGCTCTATCCGTACATCCGCCGGCCCGACATCCTGGTGGCGATGTCGGCCGACGGCTACGAGAAGTACCGCGACGAGCTGCGCGAGGACGGTCTGCTGATCTACGAGCAGGATCTGGTGCAGCCGCGCTGCAAGCCTCAGCAGCGGGCGCGCGGCGTGCCCTCGACCCGCATCGCCGAGTCGCTCGGCCGCGCCATCGTCCAGAACATCGTCATGGTGGGCTTCTTCGCCGGCGTCGGCCGGCTGGTGCCGGAGGAGGCGATGCGCGAGGCGGTCGCGGGCTCGGTGCCCGCCGGCACCGAGAAGCTGAACCTCGCGGCGTTCGAGCGCGGCCTGGAGTGGGCGGTGCAAGAGGTCCAGCGGCCGGCCGTCGAGCTGCACCGGCCGCCGGTGAGCGAGGCGACACCGTGAGCCGGCCGGCCGAGCGCCCACGACCGGACCTCGGCGACGGCAGCTGGCTCGAAGCCGCGGCTCTCGGTCCGCAGCCGCTCGCCGTCCGCCGGGTCGAGCCCTCGCCCTGCACCACCGCCTGCCCCGCCGGCGTCAACGTCAAGGCCTATGTCTCGCTGATCGCCGAGGGCAGGTTCGCCGAGGCGCTGACGGTGGTGCGCGAGCGCTGCCCGCTGCCCGGCATCTGCGGCCGTATCTGCCACCACCCGTGCGAGGCGGCGTGCCGCCGCGACCAGCCGATCGCCATCCGCGCCCTCAAGCGGTTCGTGGCCGACGTCGCCGACGGCCCGCCGCCGGCGCCAGCGCCGGCGCCGGTCGCTCACCCCACCACCCCGGTGGCGGTCGTCGGCTCCGGACCCGCCGGCCTGACCGCCGCCTGGGAGCTGCGCCGATCCGGCTATCCGGTGACCGTGTTCGAAGCCGAGAGCGAGCCCGGCGGCATGCTGCGCTACGGCATCGCGCCCTACCGCCTGCCGCGGCCGGCGCTCGACGCCGAGATCGACTACCTGCTCGCCAGCGGCATCGAGCTGCGCACCGGCTGCCGGATCGGCGAGGACCTGGAGCTCGAGGCGTTGCTCGCCTCGGGGTTCGCCTCGGTGCTGTTCGCGCTCGGCGCGCAGCGCGGCCGCTCGCTCGGTCTGCCGGACGAGGGCGGCGAGGTCGAGGACGCGCTGAGCTTCCTTCGCCGGGTCAACGCCGGCGACCGGCGGCCGCTCACCGGCGGCGTGCTGGTGATCGGCGGCGGCTCGACCGCGGTCGAGGCGGCGCGCACCGCGCGGCGACTGGGTGCCGACCCGGTGACCATCCTCTACCGCCGCTCGCGCCGCGAGCTGCTGGCCGGCGACGAGGAGATCGAGGCCTGCGCCCGGGAGGGGATCGCCATCCGCTTCCTGGTGACGCCGCACGCGGTGGTGCGCGACGACGACCGGTTCATCGGCCTCGAGTGCCTGCAGGTCGAGCTGGGCGAGGCCGACGCCAGCGGCCGGCGGCGGCCGGTACCGGTTGCCGGCAGCGAGTTCCTGGTCGAGGCCGACCGCGTGCTCGCCGCGGTGGGCCAGCAGGCCGATCTCGGGCTGCTGCCCGAGAAGCACCTGGCACGGCTGGCTCCGCGAGGCCGGCTCCAGGTGGATGTCGAGACCGCGATGACCGCGCTCCAGGGCGTGTTCGCGGCGGGCGACGTGGTGACCGGCCCGTCGACCGTCATCGAAGCGGTGGCCGCCGGCCAGCGCGCCGCGGCGACGGTGCGCCGCTACCTCGCCAGCGGTCGCACGACGCGCCCGTTGGCACCGCCACCGGCGCCGGCCGAGTACGCTCTCCCCGACCTGCCCGCCGCGCCGGCGGCGCGCCGCCATCCGCCCACCGCGCCGCTCGAGCCCGGCCGTGAGTTCGCCGAGACCGAGCGCGCCTTCGGGCCGCACGAGGCGGTGGCCGAGGCGCGGCGCTGCCTGCGCTGCGGCCCGTGCAGCGAGTGCCGGCTGTGCGTCTCGTCCTGCGGGCGGCGCCACCTGGCGATGCGCGTCCCCGAGGCCGGCCCGGCCTGGCCTTCGCTCGTGCGATGCAGCGGACCGACGGCCGCCGCCGTTGCCCGCTCGGCGCCCGCCGGCGGCCGGCTGGTGGCCGCCGGTGGAGCCGCGGCGGCGGCGGTCGAGCTGCTGCCGCTGCCCGTTCGGGTGCTCGACGAGCAGTGCCGCGCCTGCGCCGACTGCCTGGCGGTGTGTCCGTTCGACGCCCTCGAGCTGGCCGGCGACGGGCGGCCGGTGCGGGTGGCCGAGAGCCGCTGCCGCGGCTGCCTGCTGTGCGCCGCCGTCTGCCCGACCGGTGCCCTGGTGTCGGAGCTCGGCTCCGCCGCCTGGTGGCAGGAGCGGCTCGAGAGCGTCGCCGCGCGCGCCGCCTCGTCGCCGCCGCGGGTGAC